>JBNMGO010000255.1:0-2851 GCA_050872285.1 Anaerotignum sp. | reverse complement strand
GAAGTGGTTTATAACGATTTCCACATCAGCGAGGGTGCGGAAATTGAAATTATCGCAGGCTGCGGCATCCATAACTGTGGCTGTGATGATTCCGTCCATGAAGGGATTCACCGTTTCTTCTTAGGCAAGAATTCCAAGGTTGTTTATATTGAAAAGCATATCGGTGAGGGCGACGGCAGCGGCAAGCGCATCATCAACCCTCAGACACATGTAGAAGCGGAAGAAAACGCATATATTGAAATGGATACCGTTCAGCTGAAGGGTGTCGATTCCACAAAGCGCGTTTCCAGTGCAAAGCTTGGGCCCGGCGCAACCATCGTGATTAAGGAAAAAATCATGACACACGGACATCAGACAGCGGAAACCTCCTTTGACGTCAGTCTGGATGGTGCAGGCTCCAGTGCAAAGCTGATTTCCCGTTCCGTTGCAAGGGATCATTCCAGACAGCTCTTCCGTTCCAAAATCATCGGCAACACAGACTGCTATGGTCATTCCGAATGTGATGCCATCATCATGGATAACGGCGTAGTTGCAGCAGAGCCTGAAATCATTGCGAACCATGTGGATGCGTCTCTGGTGCATGAAGCGGCAATCGGCAAAATCGCAGGCGATCAGCTTGTAAAGCTGATGACTCTGGGGCTGACAGAAAAAGAAGCGGAAGCGCAGATTATCAATGGGTTCCTGAAATAACCCAAAGGAGATGGGCAATTTGAGCACTACAGTGAAAAAAGAGGTCATCAGTTGGGTGAAAACAATTCTTCTGGCGGCGATACTGGCAGGGTTGGTCAATTCCTTCCTCATTGTCAATGCGGAGGTGCCGACAGGCTCCATGGAAAATACTATCATGGCAGGCGACCGCATCCTCGCACTCAGAACCTCCTATTGGTTCGATGAGCCGCAGGCAGGGGATATCGTGGTGTTCCGTTATCCGGATGATGAAACGGGCAAAACGCTTTATGTCAAGCGGATTATCGGCACCGCGGGGGATACCGTCGAGGTGGCGGACGGCGCGGTCTATGTCAACGGCGAAGCTTTGCAGGAGGATTATATCGCAGAGGTTACCGAAGGGGATTATGGCCCCTATACCGTACCCGATGGCTGCTATTTCATGATGGGGGATAACCGTAACCATTCGCAGGATTCCCGTTTCTGGAGAAACCAGTATGTAGAAAAGGATGAAATTCTGGGCAAGGTTGTTTTGCGTTACTATAAAGGCTTTAAGTGGATTTCCTGATAGGAGGGCGGTACGATGGAATTAAAGACAAGAGATAAGGTCATTGTGGTTGTTCTGATTATTGTGGCGTTGGCTGTGTTCTTCGGCGGCAGATATCATGATAATCATACCCATTTTACGACGGAAAAATGGGTTTCCGCCGTAGGGAATGACCGACAGAAAATCGTACAGAATCTGTTGGATCGTACTGTTTTCCCCGGCATGACAGAAGCCGAGGTCAAGGAGCTTCTGGGCGAGCCTGAGGAAGAAACAGATACCTTCCTGACCTATTATGTGGGGATTCCCCAGGGTATTTTCGGCACATCTGTAGATGGGGAGAAGGAATATCTTCTGATTTCTCTGGATGAGGATGGCAAGGTAACCGCGGCAGAGATAAAAACCGGTAAGGTGCTGCCGAAGGAAAGTAAATTCCGCATCATCGGCGAGAATACAGAGGATGCAGTCGTTCACCCTGCGGAAGAATAAAAAGGAGGAATCTGAAATGAAATGTCCTTTTTGCGGAAATGAAATGAAAGAAGGCACGCTCCACTCCGGCGGCAGATATGTCCAGTGGAAGGGCGTGGATGCTGAAGGCAAAAAAGAGGAATACCTTCTGGCAAAAAGCTATATGGGCGGTGCCAAAATGGAGGGACACCTCTGCGTGGAATGTAGAAAAGTGATTCTGGATATCGAACAATTCTGAGTATTTTTGTAGGATTTTCCGAAACACGGAAAAATGCTTTGTGAAGAAGTGGAGAATTTCGGAATTTCGGTAGTGAAGAAACCGCTTTTGTGGTAAGATAGAAATGAAATAGAGTCTATAAAAATAAGGAGGTCTTTCTGATGAAAGTAACAAAAGATATGACAATCGGCGAACTGCTGATGGTAGACAGAGGCGCAGGCGTAATCCTGATGCAGAATGGCATGCACTGTGTAGGTTGCCCTTCCGCTGCAGGCGAAACACTGGAAGAAGCATCCATGGTACATGGCATGGACTGCAATAAGCTGGTTGCAGACCTGAACGCTTATCTGGAAACAAAATAAGAAACGCAAACAGGGACGGCGCATTTTTGCTCCGTCCTTTTTGTAAAGAGAGAAATTTTCCAAAGAGAGAACGATTTTAAAAGAGAGAAATAAAAGAGCAAAAGAGAACAGGAGGAGAATGTATGAAGGTACTTCTGGTAAACGGCAGCCCTAACGGGCATGGCTGTACCTATACGGCATTGAAGGAAATCGAAAAAACACTGCGCGCCGAGGGCGTGGAAACAGAGATGTTCTACCTTGGCAATAAGCCCATCGGCGGCTGTCTGGGCTGCGGCGCGTGTAAGAAGCTTGGCAAATGTGTGCAGGATGATGTGGTGAATAAGCTGTTGCCGAAGGCACTCGAAGCGGATGGCATTGTGCTTGGCGCACCTGTGCATTATGCGTCTGCCGCAGGGCAGGCTTCCTGCGCGTATGACCGTCTGTTCGTGATGTCCAATGGCGCGTTTGCCAACAAATTGGGCGCGGCTGTGGTTTCCTGCCGTAGGGGCGGCGCAACTGCAACCTTCGACCAGCTGAATAAATATTTCACCATCAGCAATATGCCTATCGTTTCCGGTACATATTGGAATCAGGTGCATGGCAATACACCCGATG
>JBNMGO010000215.1:0-3336 GCA_050872285.1 Anaerotignum sp. | reverse complement strand
TCCTTCAACCTTGCCTATGTGACATAACAAAGATATTTTAGCAGAAAAGCAAACGGTTTGCAAGGAAAATCAACAGAAAAAACGGATTTTTTTTCGGGCAGAGGAAGGAATGCGCCTTTCGGAAAAATCTTAAGAAAGTCGTAAGAAATTTGTAAGGAGCGTGTAACCTGCGAAACGAAAAAAGATGATATGGTAGAAAAAAGGGAAAAAAGCATTAAAAGGCGAAGGAGGATACGGTATGAAGAAGGCGGTTTGTCTGGCGTTGGCGATGAGTGTGATGATGGGAACAACGGCATTTGCGGCAGAGCGGAATCCGATTGTTCTGGTAAACAGACAGGAGTTTTTTCTGCAGGATGCGGCAATGCAAAAGGACGGAAAATGGCTGTTTTCTGCGGAGGACTTGGCAGAAATGACGGGAAGTCAGATGACGAAGCTGGGAGAGAATCTGCTGTTTACAACGAAAACCGTGGCGGAGGATGCGGAACGGCAGATGGAACGGACGGTTGTTTTGCGGGCGGATGGTACGCTGGATGTCACAGCAAAGGAGAAAGACAGACTATATTGGGGGGATAAAATCAAGCGTGAGAATGGAAAATGCTTTCTGCCTGTACGGGAGTTTGCGAATACAATGGGATATTCCATGACATGGGACAGATTCTGGGAATCCGATTGGATTTATCTGAAGGAGCTAAGGATGCCTGATGTGACATTGACGGTGGAATATGATAAAAAAACAAACGGTTTGCAGGGAACGATAAACAATAAAGAACCGCAGAGCTTTCTGTACGGAAACGCATTTACACTGGAACGGCTGACAGAAAACGGCTGGGTCAGTGTGGCAAAGGAAGAACCGAAGACGGGGGCAGAGCTTTCCATGCAGCCAACCAGAAGCGAAACAGGCGAAAACGGCATGACAACAATCGAGAAAAAGACAAAAAAGGGGCTTGCGGCAGGCGTATACCGTATGGGGATTCCGTTTTCCTTCACCTATTATTACGGAGGGTATCAAGCATCGGCGGCTGAGGCAGCAGTGCGGAAGAATCCAAATCCCGAAGCATATGATTTCTATTATGCAACCACTATAGCCGAGCCGAATTTTTATTTCCATGGAGACGGTCTCGGCAGCACATGGGATGCTGAAATTACGACAAATTATACACTGTACGGCACATTTACAGTGGAATGAGAGGGCGAAAGTCACTTATTAAGTCGAAATCAGGATTTCGACTTGTTTGGACAGAAGAATAAACAGATGAGTTCCATCGGCTAAAAAGCCTTGAAACTCACTGTTTTCCTCGGCGGAACTGAATTCCGCCTGCGGATTCCATTCGGGAAACTACTTACCGCCCAAGAAGGGGCGGCAGGTGTAGCCTGCTTTGCGTAGCAAAGTAATGAACCTTTGTTTCCCGAACCCTTCCGCGGTATAAAAATAATTTTGTTTGCAGTTTAAGGGGGCGAAAGTCCTCTTTTTCTGTTGCAGAAACTATTGCAGAAAGATTGTATTTTGCCCACTTTTGCGGTATGATAAAAGAGAAATAATAGGGATACCTATAGAAGAAATACAAAGGAGAAACCGAATGTTAGATATTTGTTTACTGGGAACAGGCGGCATGATGCCCATGCCCAGCCGTTTTCTGACAGCTATGCTGGCAAGGCTTAATGGCAGGCTTGCGCTGATTGACTGCGGCGAGGGTACCCAGGTGACCATGAAAATGCTCGGATGGGGGTTCAAGGCGATTGATGTGATCTGTTTCACCCATTTCCATGCCGACCATATTTCGGGCCTGCCGGGTCTGTTGCTGACGATTGGCAACGCCGGGCGGACAGAACCTCTGACGCTGATTGGCCCGGTCGGCTTACAGCGGATTGTCGAGGGGCTGACGCTGATTGCACCGGAACTGCCGTTTCCCATCGAATATATCGAATTGGATAAGGATGCGCCGAACCCGGTACAGGTGGGGCTGTTTGAAATTCATCATTGCCCTGCCGACCATATGGTGAAATGCTTTGCTTACCGCATTGACCTCAGACGAAAGGGAAAATTTGATGTGAAAAAGGCGGAGCAGTTAAAGCTGCCGAAACCCCTCTGGGGCAGGCTGCAGAAGGATGGCTCTGTGGAATACGAAGGCAGGGTATATACGGCGGATATGGTGCTGGGGGAAAGCCGCAAGGGCATTTCCGTTGCATACTGCACGGACAGCAGACCGGTTGACCGCATTACGAAATTCGTGGAGGGTGTACAGCTTTTCATCTGCGAAGGGATGTACGGCGAGGAGGAGAAAAAGCAGAAGGCGAGAGAAAACAAGCACATGCTTTTTTCCGAAGCGGCGCGCATGGCAAAAAATGCAAACGCGGAACGTCTGTGGCTGACGCATTTCAGCCCTTCCCTGAACGAACCCGAGGCATATTTGCCGGTGGCGCAGGAGATTTTCCCCTTGACGGAGCTGGGCGAGGAACGCAAGTGCATCACCATTGAATTTCCAAAATAAATTCCGAAAGGAAGAAACGGTGGAGAAAAAATTATGGAAGAAAAAAAGGATATTTATATATTAGCCATTGAAAGCTCCTGTGACGAAACAGCGGCGGCAGTGGTGAAAAACGGCAGAGAGGTGCTTTCCAATGTGATTTCCTCTCAGATTGACCTGCATACGCTCTACGGCGGCGTTGTGCCGGAGATTGCATCCAGAAAGCATGTCGAAAATATTGACGGTGTGATTAAAAAGGCACTGGCTGATGCAAATATGACCTTAGAAGAAATGGATGCCATCGGCGTGACCTACGGCCCCGGGCTTGTGGGGGCGTTCATGGTTGGTCTGGCGGAGGCAAAGGCGTTGGCGTATGCCGCAGGCAAGCCGCTGATTGGCGTGCATCACATTGAAGGGCATATCTGTGC
This sequence comes from Anaerotignum sp., assembly GCA_050872285.1. Lineage (GTDB taxonomy): Bacteria > Bacillota > Clostridia > Lachnospirales > Anaerotignaceae > Anaerotignum_A. The sequence goes on along the minus strand of JBNMGO010000215.1, from coordinate 443 downwards.
GAATTATATTCAGAATAAGGATTTTGCGCCGCCCTATATGGCTCTGGTGGTTTCGGGCGGACATTCCCATCTGGTTTATGTTTCCGATTACGGGAAATATGAAATCATGGGGCATACAAGAGATGATGCCGCAGGCGAAGCCTACGATAAGGTTGCGCGCGCGATTGGCATGGGCTACCCCGGCGGTCCGAAGATTGATGCGGCGGCGAAGAAGGGCAATCCCGATGCAGTGAAATTCCCCCGTGTTTTTCTGGAGGAGGACAGCTATGATTTCAGCTTCAGCGGCTTGAAATCAGCAGTGCTCAATTATGTGAATAAGCAGAAAATGATGGGGGCGGAAATTGTTCCCGAGGATATCGCGGCAAGCTTTCAGCAGTCTGTGGTGGAGGTTCTGGTGGGCAAAACCATCAAGGCGGCAAAGGCGCACGGCGTGAAGAAGATTG
>JBNMGO010000313.1:0-2306 GCA_050872285.1 Anaerotignum sp. | reverse complement strand
GTTGCCGCCCATGCCGTTGCCGTCACGCTTTTTCCCGATGGTATCAATTTCATCACTAAATACGATACAGGGTGCTTTTTCGTTTGCCTGCTTAAAGAGGTCACGCACCTTTGCCGCGCCCATGCCGACAAACATTTCCACAAATTCAGAACCGGAAATGGAGAAGAACGGAACCTCCGCCTCGCCTGCAACCGCCTGTGCAAGCAGGGTTTTCCCTGTCCCGGGAGGACCGACCAATAACGCGCCCTTTGGCATAGATGCGCCGATTTCCGTATATTTCTGAGGATTATGCAGGAAATCCACAATTTCGCGCAGTGCGTCCTTCGCTTCATCCTGTCCTGCAACGTCTCGGAAGGTCTTGCCTGTCTGCGCCTTCACATATACCTTCGCATTCGATTTCCCGAAGGACATCGCATTGCCGATGCCGCCCATCTTGCTCATGGCCTTTTTCATCACAAACTGCCACAGCAGGAAGAACACAACAAACATCACAAGCGTGCTGACCCAAGGCGAAACCTCCTTCGGCTTCACCTCTCCGAAGGATGCCCCTGCGTTATACAGACGCTCTACCAGCTGGGGGTCATCCATCCTTACGGTAGAATATACCTTCTGGGTGTTGTCCGAAAAAATCGTCGTGCTTGTTTTGTCCGATTTGTCCTCATCCTTCAGATAGAAATAAATGACATCCTCATTCACCTCTGCCTGCGAGATATTTTTATTCTGCATCTGCGTCAGGAAAACATCATAATTCACCTGCTCCACGGTGTTTTTCGTCATAAAGGGCAGGAAAAACATATTGATGACGCCCATAATCAGCAGTGCAATCAGCCAATAGTATAATAAAGGCTTTCGTTGGTTATTCACATCCATAGACTACAACTCTCTTTCTTTTCCATTCGTCCGCTATGTAACCGGGAGTAACCCCCTAAGTCGAAAACAGGTTTTCGACTTGTTTAAACAGAAGAATAAACAGCTAAGTTCCAGCGGCTAGAAGCCTTGAAACTTACTGTTTTCCTCGTCGGAAATGAATTCCTCCTGCGGATTCCATTCGGGAAACGGATTTGTTTCCCGAACCCTTCCGCTATTTATATAATACTAAAATATACAATAAAAGAAAAGCATTTCTGCCCCATGAACGAATTGTAAACGTTTTGTAAATAAAAGGCAGTTTTTTCCGATTCTGTCTCATCCTTTCTGTTTCATTCCTCTTCCCTGCGGATATCCGCCCCCAGCTGCCGCAGCTTTTCGTCAATCCTGTCATAGCCCCGTTCAATGTGGTAAATATCGCTGATTTCCGTTTCCCCCTTCGCCGCCAGAGCGGATAAAATCAGTGCCGCACCTGCCCGCAGGTCGGTCGCACGCACCTTCGCCCCCGTCAGTCCTTCCACCCCTTCAATCACGGCACTGCGGCTGTCAATCTTGATATTCGCCCCCATCCGCTGCAATTCCCCCACATGGGAAAAGCGGTTTTCAAAAATCGTTTCCGTCATCACGCTTGTCCCCTTCGCAACGGTCAGAAGGCTCATGAACGGCGCCTGCATATCCGTCGGGAAACCGGGAAACGGCATCGTCTTCACCTGCACACCGCAAAGCTTTCCCTTCCGCCAGACATGCAGCCCCTCCGCCGTCCGCTCCGTTTTGATGTTGCATTCCGCAAGCTTCGCCAGCACAGGCTTGAGGTGCTCCTCCTGCACGTTTTCCAGAATGATATCTCCGCCCGTAATTGCCGCCGCCGCTAAAAATGTCCCTGCCTCCATGCGGTCGGGAATCACCTGATGCACCGCGCCGTGCAGTTCCTTTCCGCCCCGAATCGTAATCGTGTCCGTGCCGTCCCCCGTAATCTCCGCGCCCATCTTCCGCAGGAAATCCGCCAGATCGCAGATTTCAGGCTCCGCCGCCGCATTTTCAATCGTTGTAACTCCCTTCGCCAAGGTTGCCGCCAGAAGAATATTTTCCGTTGCACCCACGCTCGGGAAGTCCAGATAAATATCACCGCCCCGAAGGTTTTTCGCCTGCAATTCCACCATCCCATGCTCCTGCCTGCTTTTCGCCCCCATCAGATGAAAGCCCTTCAAATGCAAATCAATCGGTCTGCTGCCAATCCGACACCCTCCGGGCAGAGGCAGCTTTGCCGCACCGCATCTTGCCAGCAACGCTCCTGCCGCCAGAAAGGACGCGCGCATCTTTCTTGCCGTTTCGTATGCCCCTTCCACATTTGCAAGCTCCGCCGCCTGCACGCGCATCTTCTCCGCCGCCGCGTCATATTCCACCCTTGCGCCCAACTCCTCCAGCAGCTCCGCCATGTG
>JBNMGO010000058.1:0-6902 GCA_050872285.1 Anaerotignum sp. | reverse complement strand
ATTCATGGTTCTGCGGTATCGAAAACAGGAATTGTGTTCTGAGAAAGGGGCAGAGTCCCAAAGAAAAAAGGTCTTTTTCTGTTTCTGCCGGCATATCCTTGGAACAGAGGGGGCGTTTTTTATGGCAGAGGAGAAGAAAAAGGGACGGCATACATTAAATATGGAGGAACGGGAACGAGTGCGCATCGGCGGCGTGATGGAGGTGCTGTCCTTCGACGAGGAAGGCATTATGATGGAAACGACCTGTGGACTGCTGATGCTCAAGGGCGCAGGGATGCACATCGGCAAGCTGGATTTGGAGGCAGGGGACGTTGTTGTGGACGGGAGCATTGACAGCATGACCTATTCCGATGGGACGCTTGCGGAAAAACATTCGATTTTGGGCAAGCTGTTTCGCTAGAGGGGGCAGGGCACATGATTCTTTCCTTACACGCACAGGCACAGCTTTTCCTGCTGACAGTGCTTCTGGGCGGCGGCATGGGTCTTGTCTATGACGGACTGCGAGTGTTTCGCCATGCCTTTCGCCATAACGCCTTCTGGGTGCAGGCGGAGGATGGGCTTTTCTGGCTTCTGGCGGTGTTTCTGGTGTTCTGCGTGATGCTGCGTGCCAATGCAGGGGAAATCCGCTTTTTTACGATTCTGGGACTGTTCGGTGGTATGGGGTTGTATTTCCTGACGCTCAGCCGTATGGTGCTTGCCGTCAGCGATAAAATTATCTCTGTTGTAAAATATATCCTCGGTCTTTTCTGGCGGATTGTGACAACGCCGTTTCGGCTGCTCTGGCTTGTTTTTCGCCGCCCTGCGAGAAAAATTGGCAGATTTTGCGAAAAACAGCGGAAAAAACTATTGCAAAGCGTTAAACTTTGTGTGAAAATAATAGTACATCGTCTGCATATCAATCGGCGGATGCTGCGAAAAAAATAGGAACACAGCAGGGAGTCTTTTTTATGGGGCAGAAAAAAAAGAATAAAAAATCCAAAAAAATATCCGGACTTTTTCTCAGGGTGTTCGTATTGGTGTTTGTTGTGGCGGTTGCAGTCGGCATCGGCAGGCAGGCGGCGCGGTATCAGGAGGTAAAGGAAGAAACGGCCTCGGTTGCGGCGCAGGTGAAGGAAGAAAAGGAAAAACAGCAGGAATTTGAAGCGCGCAGAGAATATTACACCAGTGATGCGTACATCGAGCAGATTGCAAGGGAACAGCTGGGCATGGTGAAATCAAACGAAATTCTCTATATCAACCGCGGAGAATAGACTGAAATTTTTTGTAAAAAAGTTGGAGAAAAGCACTTGACAAAAAGGGAATGAAACGATATACTGACTAAGTCAGCTTGTGGCGGAGTAGCTCAGTTGGCTAGAGCATGCGGTTCATACCCGCAGTGTCAGGGGTTCAAATCCCTTCTCCGCTACTTTTTATTCAGGCCCGTTGGTCAAGCGGTCAAGACGCGGCCCTCTCACGGCTGAAACAGGGGTTCGATTCCCCTACGGGTCATCCGTGGAATTTACAATTTCATAGGTTAAAAATATGGAAGTTTAGCTCAGCTGGGAGAGCATCTGCCTTACAAGCAGAGGGTCACAGGTTCGAGCCCTGTAACTTCCATTTTTTTATGTTGAAAAGGAATGGGGCGATTGAGGGTTACAGGTTCAAGCCCCCGAGGGTGCAAGCATCCCCGAGACCTTCCATTTTTTTATATTCAAAAACAGGAATTTGTATAAGGGGGGGGCGTGATATGAAAAAACGGAAAGCGGCACTGATGCTATCCCTTGCGTTTTCGGCGGCGTTTTCGGTGCCGGCAAGCGCGGCAACGGTAAAAGACCTTTTACAGACAGGACTGGAGCCGATGGGGCAATGTGTCTATGTTTACGGCGGCGGCTGGAACGAGGCGGACACGGGTGCAGGCAGAGAATGCCTGACGCGGGGACTGAGCAGCCGATGGGCGGAATTTTATAATCAGAATACTGCTGCCTATGACTGGACAAAAACGAAGTATCAGATTCATAATGGCTTGGACTGCACAGGCTATACGGGTTGGGTGCTGTATCAGCTGTTCGGGGACAGCTACAGCAAAAGCGGCTATGTATTCCCTTCGGGGCAGGTGGCGGAAAACTATGCAAGGCTGTTCGGTTCGGAAATCATTCCGCCCGAAAGAATCACGGTGCGCCAGAGCGGCGATGTGATGGCGAAAAAGGGGCATGTTTATATCGTTCTGGGGCAGTGCGCGGATGGTAGCGTGGTGCTGATGCACGCGTCTCCGCCGTCTGTTTCGCTTGCCGGTACGGTGGACAGAAACAGGAACGACAACAGCCAGGCGGTGCGGCTTGCAAAGGCATATATGGAGAAATATTTTCCGACGGATGCGGCGCGTTACGCCAATTATGCAAGAGTCGGCAGGGAGAATTACAGCTATGTGACGGATTTTTCCGAAATCAGATGGAAGCCTGCGGTTCTGGAAGACCCTGACGGCTACAGGATGATGACGGCGGAGGAGATTTTGCAGGATTTATTTGAGGGCGTCAGCCTGCGGTGCGGCGGAAGTGAAATCCGCGGTGCGTATTTGCAGGAGGGCAGGGCGTATCTTCCCCTGCGTGCGGTCTGCGAAGCACTCGGCTATGCGGTCAGATGGAATCCGACAGGGAAGGAAACGGAAATCCTGATGGGCGAGAAAACGGCTGCAATCGGGGCAGGCGAAGGCAGAATCCGCGGCGGCAAGCTTTATGTTTCCGCACAGACCCTGCGGGAAAAGGCAGGGCTTACCATCCGTTATGACGGGGAAACGAGAACGGTTACGGCAGAAAAATAAGAGTTTACATGAAAATAAAAACCACCTTTTGCACATCCTAATGCAGAGGTGGTTTTTTTATGGACGAAATACGGTTTTTCTGGATTTTTCTTTGCTTTCTGCTCTCTTTCTGGCGCGGACTGCCGCAGGCGGCGTTTCTTACGCTTTGCGCAGACGGGATGTTCCTGTTTACGGAGCAGGCGGCAGTGGGGGTGGCAGTGTTTCTTTTTGTGCAGTGGGCGTATCTTTGCAATCTGAACGGAACGGCGTTTTTGTGGCGTTGGCTGCTGCTTCTGCCGTTTCTCAGCTTTCTGCCGCTGTTTTTACTGGGGGTTGGCTATGCCGTGCTGTTTTTCAGGCATGTGCAGCTTGCGTGGCAAAGAAAAAAGGCACAGCCTGTTTTTCGGCTGTACCTTCTGGGTTTGCTTCTTTTCCTTTGCTGCGATGCGCTGGTTGCTTGGGGGTATTTCTTTGCGCCTGTGCCGCATCTGGTCTGGCTGTTTTACGCCCCGAGTCAGCTTTTGCTTGCGCTTACGGCAGGGATTATGTCCAAAGCGTGATGACCTGTGCAACGATGGTTTCGCCTTCATACAGGAAGGTTTCAATCTCCTTGCCGTTTTCGGTATCCTGTAAATAGGTTTTTATGGTGACGGTATCCCCACGCAGGCACTCCTTGCGGTAGACGATGCGGATATCCTTTAAGGTCATATCCTCATAGATGGCATCGGGGACATCATCCATCACCCATTCCAGATATTTGACGTTATTGGCATGCCCGTTGGTATCGGTATCCCTTCTGGTTACAATCAAATCTCTGGTGCAGATGAGATCGCCCACAGGCGTTTTGGGCATGAAGAATTTTTCGCCCTCCACTGCGGAAAGCTGCCCGGAATGATAGCGTTCCGCCATTTCCTTCGGGACGTTTGTGGGCTTTCTTTTTTCGGAATCCATGAAAATCCAACGGGAAATGCCGTCCAGAAGCTTATTGCCTGCTTCATCAAAGAGGAAAAAGCTGCGGTTTGCCTGAAAACGGGCGCATTTATCGCTCCATGTCTGCAAAAGGATTTTTTCGCCGTATTTCGGCATACGGTACAGCTTCAGATGCCAGTTGACAACCGACCAGAAGCAATGATTTTGGATATTATATTCTACGTTATAGCCAAGGGTATCGGAATGGCTGATTGCCATTTCCTGCAATTCGGAAAGCAGTGCCGCAGGGGTCATGCTGCTGCTGCCGTCCACCTGAAAATAATGCACGGTTCTTTCTTCTTCGTATCCGATTCTGTCCATCATGTTTGTGTTCCTCCTTACAAAAAAGCGTTACAAAAAGCGTCAGAGCATGGGCGAAATGAGCCTTGCAATGGCTTCATGCACCTTAAACCACCATTTTCTGCGGTGATACCATTCCTTTGTGATTTCCACGCAGCTGTGCAGATCGTTGCGGAAATCGTTTTCCAGTATTTTTGTGATGCCTTCGTCATACATAAAGGCATTGACCTCGAAATTCAAATCAAAGCTGCGGATATCCATATTCGCGGAGCCGACAGAGGCAACCGTGCCGTCAATCGTGAGTACCTTGGCATGGATAAAGCCCTTTTCATACTGATAGACCCTCACCCCTGCTTCGAGCAGCTCACCCAGATAGGACATGCTTGCCCAATAGACAAAGAAATGATCGGGGTTGCCTGGGATGATGATACGGACATCCAGACCCGAAAGGGCGGCAACGCGCAGGGCTTCGAAAATGCCGTCATCCGGCACGAAATAGGGCGTAGTAAGAAAAACATTGCTTTCGGCTTCGTTTATCATTTTGAAATAGCCGTTGCGGATGTTTTTCCAACGGGTATCGGGACCGCTGGAGACAATCTGCGTCCGCACGCCTTTTGTCTGCTGTTCCTTTTTCGGGAAATATTTTTCACCCAGATGAATCAGCCCGAATTTTGCGGTGAAGTTCCAGTCCATGATGAAGCGCATCTGCATCTGGTCGACGGCATCGCCCTGAAAGCGCAGATGGGTATCGCGCCAGGGGCCGTAGCGTTTGACAATGCCGAGATATTCATCCCCGACATTGAAGCCGCCGATATAGCCGATTTTGCCGTCGATGATGGCAAGCTTGCGATGGTTGCGGTAATTGAGACGTACCACAAAGCGCGGCAGGAAGGCGGCAGTATAGCCCCCTGCGGCATGGAACCGGTCGAAATAATTCTTCGGCAGACGGGCATTGCCGATGCCGTCATACAGAATTCGCACCTCGACACCCTCGGCAGCCTTTTTCGTCAGCTCCTCCAGAAGGCGCGTGCCAAGCCTGTCTCCACGCCAGATATAATATTCCAGATGGATATATTCCTTCGCATTGCGGATATCCTGCACGAGGGCTTCAAATTTATCCTTGCCGTTATTGAAATATTCGATTTTATTATTAAAGGTAATCCAGTTGCCGCTGTTCAGATGCAGATTTGCCAGATCGGTGACATATTCCGCGTGGGACAGCTTGCCCTTATTTTCGATAAATGTCTTCTGCTCGGTGATTTCCGCCGCAGAATGGACATCCTGAAAGAGGTATTTATAATAGACCTCCTGATCATATTCTTCCTTTTCGCGAAACATTTTTTCACGCTTGCTGTTGCGCCCGAAAATCATATAGGCAAAAAAGCCGAAAATCGGGATAAACAGCAGCACCAGAAGCCATGCCCATGTGCTTGCGGGGTTTCTGCGTTCAAAGAACACAACGAAACCGGAAAGAATGACATTGGCAACCAGCAGGATGACGATAAAAAGAAGAATCCAGCTCCAGACTGTACTCATAGTCAGTACTCCTTTTTCAGAATTTTATCAATTTTTATCAGTTGAAAGCCGCAGCCAAACATTCTTTTCGACTGCAGGGGTGAACACCCAACCAATAGTATACTATATCCATCTGCTTTGTTGCAAGATTGGGGAGGATGAAAAAAATCGAAAAAAATGATGATTTTATCTTCCCTAAAGTGAAAAATGATGGTAGAATAATAGGACGTAAGACATACGGCAAGGTGTTTATCATTTTGCGTATCTGCAATAAAGGAGGAAATATTTTGGATTTTTCTGATGTTTTGATTATTATTATTGTAATTTTGGCACTGCTTTGTGTGGGGATGTATTATCTCAACAAAAAGGGTATGAGAAAGATGATTCAGGCGCAGGATTTCATCGACCAGAACCGTACCACAGTGCAGATTTTTGTCATTGATAAAAGACAGGAGAAGCCCTCTCCTTCCAATATGCCCAAGGCTGTTTATGAACAGATGCCCAAATCGGCAAAAATGCGTAAAACCAATCTGGTGCGTGCAAAGGTTGGTCCTCAGATTGTGACACTGATGTGCGATAAGCCGGTATATCAGGTGCTTCCCGTGAAGAAGAGCATCAAGGTTGACCTGGCAGGGATGTATATTGTCGGCATCACAGGGATGAATCTGGAGGATAAGAAGAAAAAGACACTCTCCGAAAAGGTGGTTACCAGCGCAAACAGAACCATGAAGAAGCAGAGTGAAAAAGCGAAAAAGTAAGAAAAAGGAACCCTTTCCGAATGGAAGGGGTTTTGTTTTGTCTTTTTTCATGCAGGGGATAATGAAAATCTTGGTGAAGATAAGATATTCGCCAGTTTAGAACTCTCGCGGCAAAACAAAGGCATTCTCCCTTACTTTTTATGCTAAAAAGTAACAAAAACCCGGGACCCGTTTAGGTGTGTCCCAATAAGAAAACATGAAGAAGATGAAATAGCTGAAAGACCACGGATACAAGGAAGTTTCCAGCAGACATCCTTTGACTTAGGCTGTCAAGGGGAACTGACGCAGTAGGCGTAGCTTTCAGCATTTCAGAATTCAAGGTTTCTTATTTGGGCGCACCTTATATAATGGGTCCCGGACCCCCACAGACGAGGAAAGGGCAACAAAGTTTCCCTTTCCAAACCCTTCCCCACAGGCCGGAAACGGCATAAATAAGGCGGCGCAGCGCGCCTGCGTGCGAAAAATGGGTTGTTCATATTGGGATTTGGGAAAAAACAATAAAAAAAGGCAGCAAGGATAACCCTACTGCCATATTTTTTTAATATAGCCTTTGCTGTCGCTTTGGAAGAAGTTGAAGAATGGGT
>JBNMGO010000299.1:0-2403 GCA_050872285.1 Anaerotignum sp. | reverse complement strand
CCTGTCGCTCTCCTCGCAGCCTAGCGCAACCTCCAGATTCTGCCGTGTAAAGAGAAGTGCCGCTGTTTCCTTCAGCTTTGCAATCACGGGCGCTGCATCCTGTTCCAGCTGTGCATCAATTTCGCAGAGGAACCGATAGTAGCGGATGCCGCTTGTGATATCCTCAATCCGCAGTGCAGGGAACAAGTTGCTGCCGCCATAGAAAATGGCAAAATAATGAGACTGATTCAGCAGTTCATTCTCCCTTTTGATTTTCGCGGATTTCACGATTTTTTTCATGCTCTCCACTGCGTCATAGTTCGTATGGAAAAGAATTTCCTCCGTCATGGCAATCGCTGCATACAAATCCTCTTTGAGTAGCTTTTCCTTCACGGTCACAAAGGCGCGATAGTCCGCCGCACTGATATTATAGGTATTGTTTTGCAAAGAGAAATCACCGAAAACCTGATTTTTTTCCGTTGCCAGTGTCTGATAGGAATATTTTTTCGTATCCAGCTTGCCTAAAAGCTCCGTCAGAAGCCCTGTATACGGCAGTAATTCCTGCGGCACCGTAGAGCTGTCAAACATTAGCTTGAGATACAGAATCCCGTTGCTTTCCAGTGGCACATGCAGGAATTTTTCGTCTTTATCTGCATGATACGGTGCAAGCTGCGGTTTTTTATCAATTTCCGAAATTTCAAGCAAAGGAATCTGTGCAAGAATTTCGGGCCTATCTGCCTTGGTCTGGAACTGTGCCAGCTTTTCGGCATCCTCTTTGATTTCCGAAAGGTTTGCGGCGGTCATAGCGGCTTTTCGTTCCGCCATTTTCTTCGTAAAAGCCTCTGCATCCTTCTGCGCCTTGCCTTTTTCAGGCGTGAAAACAAGATAGGTTTTTTCCTTATTTTGCAGGAAAACCTCATCCATCAGCTTTTCAAAATACCCCTCGCCCTTTTTCAGACGTTCAATCACAGACAACAATCGCAGACTGTCGCAGGGGTCTTCGCCATGCAGCCAACGCTTCATCAATCTGGTTGCGTAAATCAGACCCTTTGGCGTAGAGCCGTAGTCTTCCTCGCGCAGCAGGAAATCGAATTTTCGCAAAGCACCCTTAACCAAATCGGCAGGCAAGCCTTCTGCAACCAGACGTTTCCATTCTGCATCAATGATTTTGATAAAGGCATCTGCCTGTTCTGCGTCCGCATTTTTTGCAATAATGCTGAATACCATTTCATAGGTCGAGGAATCAAACCAGCCCTCGGTTTCCTGACAAATGCCGGCATCCAACAGCGCCGTTTTCAGAGGGGACGCATTCGTTTCCAGTAAAACATAGGAAAGAATCTGCAGCGCCATCACGCGTTCAGGGTCGGTGCATTTGCCAACCTTGATGCTGTACGCAAGGAAGGAACCGCCCTCTTCGCCCTCCTCCGCCGCAGGGTAGGTTTCATGCAGCAGTTTTCCCTTCTGCAAACATTCTGTTTCCGCAATAACGGGCAAATCGGTGCTTTTTTCAAAGCTGTCCAGATATTCCTCACTGATATGCTGCAGACATGCCATCGGCTCCATATCTCCGTAAAGATAGAAATACGCATTGGAGGGATGATAATATTTCCGATGGAAATCCAGAAAGCTTTCATAGGTCAAATCTGGAATGGCGGCAGGCAGCCCCCCGGATTCAAAACCATAGGTGGTTCTGCCGAAAACGGAACGGGAAATCGCACCGCTGAGCAGGCTTTCGGGGTCGGAAAGTGCGCCCTTCCTTTCGTTGTAAACAACACCTGTCACATCCAGTGTGTTTTTTTCTTCATCCGGAAGATAACGCCAGCCCTCCTGCTGGAAAATCTCCTTTTTCTCATAAATTTTCGGGAAGAAAACCGCATCCAGATACACATCCATCAGATTATGAAAATCCTTCTCATTGCAGCTTGCAACGGGGTACATCGTCTTATCCGCATAGGTCATGGCGTTGAGGAAGGTATTCAGAGAGCCCTTCGCCAGTTCGTTAAAGGGGTCCTTCGCTTCATATTTTCTCGAGCCGCAAAGCACGGAATGTTCCAGAATATGCGGCGTGCCGCAGTCGTTATCGGGCGGCGTTTTGAACGCCACATTGAAAACCTTATTGTGATCCGCGTTTTTCAGATATAATAAGCGCGCACCGCTCTTTTCGTGGGAAAAAAGATACGCTGTGCTGTGAATATCGCTGATTTCTTCGATTTTCTGTAAACGAAATCCGAAATAAATCTCATTTTGCTTGAATTCTGCCATAAAGCACCTCCTTGATTTTATTTTATTGTACCATATTTTATTGTACCACAAAAAGGACGGGATTTCTCCCGTCCTCCGTTTTTTTGTGTTTGAATTATTTGAAGTATCTGTTGTACAGACCCAGGAATGCTTTGCCGTGTCTTGCTTCGTCACGAGCCATTT
>JBNMGO010000383.1:0-1823 GCA_050872285.1 Anaerotignum sp. | reverse complement strand
TTTCCGCCCATCCGCACTGCCGAAGGAGAGGAACTGGAATTAACAAAAGGTAGATATGTGACATTTCTGGAAAGTCCCGATCGCTCCATTCGTGAACAGGCGTTCAAAAATCTCTATTCTGTTTATTCCGCGCAGAAAAACACCATTGCCGCAACCTATGCCGCATCGGTAAAAAGTGATGTCTTTTTCGCACAGGCAAGAAATTACGGCTCCGCAATGGAAATGGCACTTTCCGATGACAATATTCCTCTCTCCGTATATGATACGCTGATTGAAACTGTCAACAAAAACCTGCCCCTTCTGCACCGCTATGTTTCTCTGCGAAAAAAAGAACTGGGCGGGGATGAGCTGCACATGTATGATTTATATGTTCCGCTTGTGCCGGATGCAGATGTAAAAATTCCTTATGAGCAGGCGAAAACAACCGTAAAGGAAGCCTTGCAGGTGATGGGCGAGGATTACGGCAAGGCTCTGGCGCACGGCATGGAAAGCGGCTGGATTGATGTGTATGAAAACAAGGGCAAGCGCGGCGGCGCGTATTCCTGGGGCAGCTATGGCGTGCATCCCTTCGTTCTGCTCAATCATAACGATACCATCAACAGCATGTTCACCCTTGCACACGAAATGGGCCATGCCCTGCACAGCTTTTTCACATGGGAAAAGCAGCCTTATCTCTATGCAGACCATAAGATTTTCGTTGCTGAGGTGGCTTCTACCTGCAATGAAGCCCTGCTGATGGAGCATCTTCTGAAAACAACAGAGGATAAAACCATGCGGAAATATCTCATCAATTATTTCCTCGAACAGTTCCGCGGCACGCTCTTCCGCCAGACCATGTTTGCCGAATTTGAAAAAATCACACACGCCATGGCAGAAAAGGGCGAACCGCTCACATGGGAAGGCATGAACAAAATCTACCGCGAATTGAACCTGAAATATTTCGGGGATGACATCGTTGTGGATGATGAAATTGACATTGAATGGGCGCGAATCCCCCATTTCTATAATGCGTTCTATGTTTATCAGTATGCGACAGGCTACAGTGCCGCGATTGCCCTTTCCAGAAAAATCCTGAATGAAGGACAGCCTGCGGTGGATGCGTATCTGGATTTCCTCTCCAAGGGGGACAGCGAATATTCTATCGACCTGCTGAAGGGCGCAGGCGTGGATATGACAACTGCCGCTCCCATCGAAAACGCCATGCAGCTATTTAAGGAATTACTGGATGAATTTGAAACCTTATAAATTTTGCAAAAAAAAGAGTCCGAAAGGTGCGCCCAGATAAGAAACCTTGAATTCTGAAATGCTGAAAGTTGTGGCTACTGCGTCAGTTCCCCTTGACAGCCTAAGTCAAAGGATGCCTGCAGGAAACTTCCTTGTATCCGCAGACTTTCAGCCATTTCATTTTCTTCATGTTTTCTTATTGGGACACACCTAAAGGGCTCTTTTTTATTGCTGTGTCTCAATATCTTTCATCGCAAATGCCGCAAATTTATCTGCGGCAGGCGAACCAGAAACCGGCAGTGCAATCCCGATTTCCACCCAATGCGGCGGTTCTAAGGAAAGTGTTGCCAGATTCTCATCTTCTTCCGAAACCTGCAAGGCATTGACCAGTGTCACGCCCAAGCCTGCCTCCACCATGGCAAACGCCGCCGCATCATTCTCGGTTGCGTATTTCGTGTAATGCCGAATCCCTGCCTTTTCCAGCAAACGGGAATTATCCGTTACCTTCCCGGGATAAATCTCGATATACGGTTCTGTTTCCAGAAAGGACAGCGGCACACTCTTTTTCCGTGCCGCAGGATGTCCCTTTGGCACACGAA
>JBNMGO010000373.1:0-1880 GCA_050872285.1 Anaerotignum sp. | reverse complement strand
TTAGGGCTTGCCATTGCACGCTGGATTATCGACTGCCACAAGGGCGAGGTTCTGGTGGAAAGCAAGGTCGGCGAAGGCACGATTTTTACCGATAAATTTCCGCTGTTTTCCGCGGAACAGGAAACAAAATAAAAATGTCGAAAAGGAACATCTTCTTTAGAGGTGTTTCTTTTTTTTGTGCGAAATTCATAAGAAATTCTTAATTTTTTTATGTTCTATTGTTTGGAAGGAAAATCTTCGGTATAATATTCATAGGTTAAATCTGGAAGTTAACCAAAAGAAGGTTGAAAAAGGAGGCGTTTACTTATGAAAAAGAAACTGGCGGCGCTGCTTTGTGGTGTCATGTGCGTGGGGGCATTTTCGGGCTGTTCCACGGATGAACTGGGCTATCTGAAGATGGCAGTGGATGTGATGGATACCATGAAAACCTGCGAGGTGAAGGGTACTATGCAGGCAGACATCAACTTTGATGCTATGGAGGAATTCACAACAGATGTTGCAAAAGCAACAGGTGCGGACGTGGTTACATCCGTTGGGGAATTCCCTGACGGCAAAAAAACCATGCAGATGGACTATGACATGATTCTGGATATGGATACAATGAAATATGATCTGTCCTTCGATGTGAATTACGAGGGCAAGAAATATGACCTGGGTACGATGTACTACAGCCTGACGGACGGCGTTGTGGTAACAACAGATACCCTTCTGGGCGCATATCAGCTGGCAGGGGCTGTGGAAGAAAACAGCGACAGCTATGTTTTCACAGATGCCTTTGCAAGAGATTTCAAGGCGGCACTGGGTCAGCAGAAATATATTACGATTCTTTCCGCAGAGGATATGACAGGCGTTGACATGGAAGGCGCAGACCTGAGTGGTTTGCAGGATGCGGTATTTACATTCTATCAGGACGTATTCAAGGGCTTTGAAACAGGCATGGTAAAGAAAATCAACGGCGGCTATGCGGTACAGGCAGACGGACAGCAGGTGGCACAGCTGATGATTAACATGCTTGATTTCTTCGGCAAGAACCCTGAACAGGTGCTGAACGCAACCGAAACCTACATGATGACCGTTATGGACAGCATGAAGGCAAGCGCAGAGGACAAGGCGCAGATGCAGGAAGGCTTTGCACAGCTGAAGGCATCCCAGAAGGACTTTGTTGACGGCGCAGGCGAGTTGAGCGCAATGCTGAAGGAAATTGTGAAGGAACCCAGCGTTTCCATGGTTCTGGACAGCTTCAGCTATAATGCAGAGGTAAAACAGATGGCAGACGGCTTCCGCTCCACAGATGCGATTGACGTAACCCATAATGGCAAAAAGGTTGTGAAGATTACAACGGATTCTACCATGAAGAGCTCCAATGCGACCGTAACCATTCCCAATGGCGGCATGACACTGGAGGAATTGCAGAGCCAGATGACTCGTCTGGAAAATAAATACAACCCTGTAATTGGCGTAACGATGACATGGGGTTGGGACGGCGATAACGAAGGTGCGAACCTCGAAGCAAGCAGAAAAGAAGGCAGTGCAGTCTTCGGCGGCGATTATGATTACACGGATCTGGTTGTGAAAAACGGCAGAGCATACCTGCCCCTGCGTGCCATCTGCGATATGCTGGGCGAAGATGTCGGCTGGGAAAATGCCACAAAGACCCCTTATGTGATGCAGAACAGCAAGCGCGTAGATATGAAGGGACTGTTGCAGGACGGCAGAGCATTTGTTGGTGTCAGAACCTTTGAACAGCTTGGCTATACCGTAACCTACACTCCTTTGGACGAAGGCGAAAAGATGGTTGAAATTATGAAATAATCAGTCAAAATCAGGATTTTGGCAATAAAAAAAGGACGGCAAAGCCGTCCTTTTTAATGTGTGCGTTT
>JBNMGO010000208.1:0-3408 GCA_050872285.1 Anaerotignum sp. | reverse complement strand
TACGGATGAACTGATGGTGATTCACGGCGGCGCTGTGGTGGATACTTCCCTGACGGAAATCGTGAAAGGGGAAAAAGGCACCGCAGGTGAGCTGGTCGGGCAGGTGGAGCTGCAGGAAAGGCTTGCCGCAATCGAGAAAAACACGGAAACAGGCATTTACGGCAAAGCGGAGGAAGGTGTTTTTGCAGGCGAAAGCTATCCGGTTGCCGCAAAGGCAGAGGTGAAAAAGGGCGCTGCTGTGCTGCTTTCCGATTTGGAAGGCAAGGGTGTGCAGGCGTATGCACTTCAGATTGAAAGCATTGAGAAGGACGGCGGAAAGCATCATAAGGATATGACCATCCGCATTACGGATGAACGGTTGCTTGCGCTGACGGGCGGCATTGTGCAGGGCATGAGTGGTTCGCCGATTTTGCAGAATGGCAAGCTTGTGGGGGCAGTGACGCATGTAACCTTGGCGGATGCCGCAAAGGGCTACGGCATTTTTATGGAAAATATGATAGCGTAAATTTTGAGGGATACGCACGGCAGGGATGCCGTGCGTATTTTTCGATTTTTACTCCTTTTTTATTTCTTTTTCGATTTTTCTGTTTTACAATAAAGAAAAAGGAAATCAAGGCTTGGTTTGAACAAAGGAGGTTTTTCACATGGAACGTGTTGTAAAATTTTTAAAGGATGCAGAGGTTTATTATCTGGCAACGGTCGAAGGCGACCAGCCGAGAGTGCGCCCTTTTGGGACAGCACATATTTTTGAGGGCAAGCTGTATATTCAGACGGGTAAGTCGAAGGATGTATCGAAGCAGATTCATGCAAACCCCAAGGTGGAAATCTGTGCGTTCAAGGATGGCGAATGGCTGCGTGTGGCAGGGGAGCTGGTTGAGGATGACCGCAGAGAGGCGAGACAGTCCATGCTGGACGCATATCCTTCTCTGCAGAACATGTACTCCGCGGATGATGGCAATACAGAGGTCTTTTATTTCAAAAATGCGACCGCAACCTTTTCCGCATTTACCCATGCGCCGGAAGTGGTGAAATTCTGAGATGGAAATTTTTGTGGATGCAGATGCGTGTCCCGTTGTGGGGATTGTGGAAAGCATTGCGAAGAAGCATGGCGTTAAGGTTACGCTGCTTTGCGATACCAACCATGTGATGCAGTCTGCTTACAGTGAGGTGATTGTTGTCGGCGCAGGGGCGGATGCGGTCGATTATCGGCTGATTGGCATTTGCCATAAGGGTGATATCGTTGTTTCGCAGGATTATGGCGTTGCGGCAATGGCGCTCGGCAAGGGTGCGTATGCCATTCATCAGTCTGGCAGATGGTATACGAATGACAACATTGACCGTATGCTTATGGAGCGACACCTGAACCGAAAGGCGCGCCGCGGCTCTCATAAAAACCATATCAAGGGGCCGAAAAAGCGGACAGATGCGGATGATGAAAGATTTGCGGCATCCTTTGAGCGTCTGATACAGACGGCATTGGCACAGCAGTAGGCAAAAGAATTTTCTGAAGGGGGAATTGCGATGAGAGTTCCGAAAAAAAGAATATTGGCTTGCGGACTTCTGGTTTCACAGCTTTTCTGTGGACAGGCATGGGCGGCGGAAATCCATACGCCCTGTTATCGGAACAGCGTGGATACGGAAAACAGTGATTTTGAAAATGGCGCATGGAACAGGCGGACGAAACTGCAATTCCGGTTGGCTGTATTCTGACCATGGCAGGGACAGTCTCCGAAATGAATGACGGCTCTGTCATTACGAATGAAAAAACGAAGCTGAAAATCTGCGCAGGCTTTGGCGAATGGGGCTACCCGAAATTTGCCATTCTGAACCCCGAGTTTACCTTTACCCTGCCGCAGTATCAGATGGTTTCGGGGATTTTCGATATCATGTCCCATTTGTTGGAGCAGTATTTTTCGGGAGAGGATGATACTACCTCTGATTATATTACAGAAGGGCTGTTGAAATCGCTGATTCACAGTGCTAAAATAGCAGTGAAGGAACCGATGAATTACGAGGCAAGAAGCAATATCATGTGGACAGCTTCCTGGGCATTGAATACCTTGGTGAAAAAAGCAAAAACAACCGATTGGATGGTACATTCCATCGGTCATTCCATCAGTGCCTATACAGGCGCAACACATGGCATGACGTTAGCGTCGGTTTCTCTGCCATATTATCGACATATTCTGCCGTATGGTCTTGCAAAATTCAAACGCTATGCAGTGAATGTATGGAATGTGGATACAACAGGAAAATCCGATTTGGAAATTGCCCAAAACGGCTTACAGGAAATGGAACGCTTTATGCAGGAAATCAGCGTGGTACTCCACAGCAGTGTGCTTGGGGTGAAAGAAGAAATGCTGGAAAGCATTGCGGACGGCGTTTTTATTCTGGACGGCGGATATAAAACATTGAATCGGGAGGAAATCATTGCAATTTTAAGAGAAAGCCTTTAAGCAGAAAGGAGACGGAACGATATGGAATATGCAAAGCTGAATAACGGGGTTTTACTGCCGATGGTCGGCTATGGCACATGGGATGTACGTGGAGAAAAGGGCAAGGAAAGCATTCTGACTGCTATTGATGTGGGCTATCGGCTCTTGGATACGGCGCAGATGTATGAAAATGAGAAGATTGTCGGGCAGGCGGCAAAGGAAAGCACTCTGCCGCGCGAAGAAATTTTCATCACCACAAAACTATACCGTCCCTGCATCACCTATCAGAAGGCAAAGGATGCCATTGAACAGTCTCTGGATGCTTTGCAGACGGATTATATTGACCTGCTCCTGATTCATGAACCGTATGATTCTGCGTTGGAGATGTACGCCGCAATGAAAGAAGCGTATCAGGCAGGAAAGGTGAAGGCAATCGGCATATCTAATTTTAATGAAGAAAAATTCGAGAAATTCGCAGCATCCTGCGGCATCATCCCTGCGGTGTGTCAGGTGGAATCGCATGTGTATTATGCACAGCTTGGGCTGAAAAAGGCAATGGAGCGACAGGGAACACAGATGCAGTCCTGGGGTTCTTTTACAGAGGGACGAAAGAATATCTTTGCGGAGCCGCTTTTGCAGGAAATCGGGAAGAAATACGGAAAAACCTCAGCGCAGATTGCCCTGCGGTATCTGATTCAGAATGGCATTGCGGTGATTCCGAAATCGGTGCATCGGGAGCGAATGGAGCAGAATCTGGATGTGTTTGATTTTGAAATTGCGGCGGAGGATATGCAGAAAATCGCAGGTCTGGATGCAGGAAAATCGTTGTTTGGATGGTATTAAAATTTACTCGCACAAAAAGGGCAGATGAAAAAATTTTTCCTTTTTTGTGTTTTGCAATCCCGGAAAAGATATTGTTTTTGGAAAAAACGTATGCTATAATTTAAGCAAAATATGATGCCGTGTGGCTTAT
>JBNMGO010000285.1:0-2532 GCA_050872285.1 Anaerotignum sp. | reverse complement strand
GCAGTATACCCATGCGCGCGCCTGCTCCATTCTGAAGCGTGCAGGTGAACTGGATTTCAGCAATATCCATTTCGATGCGCTTTCTGATGAGGCATCTCTGGATGTCTGCAAGCTGTTGGAGGCTTTCCCTGATAAAATCAAGGATGCGGCGGCAAAGCTGGAGCCTTCTGTTGTAACCAGACATCTGGTTGCGATTGCACAGGCGTTCAACAAGTTCTATCACGATAACCCGATTCTCAACAGTGAGCCTGATGTAAGACAGGCAAGACTGGCAGTTGTTTTCGCTGTGAAAACCGTGCTGAAAAAGGGTCTGGCACTGCTGGGGATTCAGGCACCGGAACAGATGTAAGAAATATAGATTTTCTTTATAAAGGAAGGTATTTGTATGAAAAAGTTGAAATTATTCTATAATCCCTTTTCGGGGAATAAAAGCTTTAAATTTGACTTAGACGTTTGTATTGGTATCTTTCAGGAGGGCGGCTATGAGGTGCATCCCTTCCGCACCCTCCATCCCGGGGACATTGACGCGCATATTGCGACGATGGATCCGAATTATGATATTATTGTTGCCTCCGGCGGCGACGGTACGGTTAATATCGTGCTGAACGCTATGATGCGCCGCGGTCTGCATATCCCTCTGGGCATCATTCCTTCCGGTACGGCGAATGATTTTGCAACCTATCTTGGTTTTAAGAGCGGCGAGGTGGAGGATGTTTGCAGGACGATTGTTTCCACAAAGCCTGTGGATATTGATTTGGGCTTGGTGAATGATTCCATTTTCTTTATCAATGTCTGTGCAGGCGGCTTTTTCACAAATGTTTCGCAGATTGTGGATAAGGATGTGAAAAATGCACTTGGCAGCCTTTCCTACTATTTAAAGGGCGTGGAGCAGCTGCCGCAGTTCAGAAAGGTGCCGTTCCGCATCACAACAAGCAAAGAGGTCATCGAGGAGGATTTGTATTTCTATATGATTATGAACTCCGCAGGGACGGGCGGCTTTACGAAGCTTTCCCCCGAAGCATCCATTACGGATGGTGAATTTGAATTTATCGCCATCAAGGGGAAACCGCTAATTGAAATGACACCTGTGCTGATGAAAATGCTGACAGGGGAGCATATCCATGATAAGAATGTGCTGTATCTGCGAGACCATTATTTCAAGATTGAATGTTTAGACCCTGATTTCAAAATCATGGAATCGACTGTGGATGGGGAACTGGGCCCGGATATGCCGTTTGAGATTAAGGTTGTGCCGAAGGCAATCCCTGTGTTTGGGAAATTTGAAAAAGGACAGAAGGAGAACATTATCAAGTCTCTTTTGAAACCCGCAAAATTGTAATGATTGAATTGTTTCACGTGAAACATTGATAGTGTACAATAAATAAAAAGCCATTTTATTTCACAAAAATAGAGTGGCTTTTTCTATTTTTATATAAATCTTTGATGTTTCACGTGAAACATTCTTAATTCCATTGCTTTTTTATGGCTAATATACTATTATATAAAAAGGAGAAAAAACAAGAAGGAAAGGCGGGAATTTATGAGCAAAGTTAGAGTCATTGCAGTGACGAATCAGAAGGGCGGCGTGGGGAAGACCACTACAGCCATCAATCTTTCCGCCTGCCTTGCCGCAGAGGGAAAGCGCGTGCTTGCCGTTGACGCAGATCAACAGGGCAACACCACCAGTGGGCTTGGTCTGGATAAAAATGATGTCCCTCTGACGATTTACGATGTGTTTTTGGGCGAAGCCACGATTGCAGAGGTGAAACAGCCGACCTGCATGGATGGTTTAGAGGTGATTCCTGCAAATATCAATTTGACAGGAGCAGAGATTGAGCTAATTGGCAACGACCGCAGGGAATATATTTTGCAGGAGGCATTGGCAGAGGTGAAGGACGAATATGATTTTATTATCATCGACTGTCCGCCTTCCTTAAATATGATTACCGTCAACGCGCTTGTGGCGGCAAATACGGTTCTGGTTCCCATTCAGTGCGAATATTTTGCGCTGGAGGGCTTGGAACAGCTCTTGCATACGGTCAATCTGGTGAAAAAACGTCTGAATCCCGAACTGGAAATCGAAGGGATTGTTTTCACTATGTATGACGCGAGAACGAATCTTTCCTTGCAGGTTGTGGAGGAGGTTAAGCGTTCTCTGGGACAGAGCGTTTACCGCACGATTATCCCGAGAAATGTGCGCCTTGGGGAATCCCCGAGCCATGGTCTGCCCATCAATCTCTACGATCCGAAATCCAAGGGCGCAGAGGCTTACGCATTGCTGGCAGAGGAAGTCATGGAAAAGGAGTGGAATTGATATGGCAGAAAAGAAAAGAGGTCTTGGCGCAAAAGGTCTTGGAATTAACGCCCTCATCAACACGGAAGTACAGGATTTGAAAACAGCGAAACCAAACGAAACGGTGACGGAACTGGATTTGGATTTAATCGAACCCAACCGCAAACAGCCGAGAAAATATTTCGACGAAACCGCTCTGGAAGAACTGGCGGCATCCTTGAAAGCCTACGGTATGATTC
>JBNMGO010000228.1:0-3195 GCA_050872285.1 Anaerotignum sp. | reverse complement strand
GCATTGTGCTTGCAATGCTTTGGATTCACAGCCAGAATCACCGTTGGGAAAGCGGCAAATATCGTCCTCTGGCAACAAAGATTGTAGAGGAAGACGAGCCCGAAATGTGCGGCGCATAAACGTATAAAAACGAGAAAAGGACACTCTGAAAAGAGTGTCTTTTTTATGTGAGGCGGATGTCTGTCACATGTTGTCCGATTCTACATAGAATATAGAAAAAGGGCGATATAGAGAAAAAGGGGGCGAGGGGAATGCTGAAGGAACGCATCCGCACACATTGCGGCAACGGGGATAATTGCTCACAGGTGATTCTGCGCGCAGTGGCAGAGGAATACGGCATTTCCCTGTCGGAGGAGTTGTTCTGCGCCTGCCGCGGCATCCATGGCGGTTTTGGCATCAATGGGATGTGCAGCGGTGTTGTCGCAGGGGTGATGGCGCTGGGGCTTCTGTGCGAGGAAGAGGAATTGAAGCTGAAACGGATTCTTTTTCTGCTCAGAGTACAGAATCGGTTCGGCAGTCTGGATTGCTGCACGCTTTCGGCTCTGGGCGCGGACTGCAGCGGTGTGTTGGAGGAGATTGCAGAGATTCTGCAGGAGGTCATAGAAGAATAAAGGACGGAAATCACTGATTTTCCGTCCTTTTTGCGTTGTCATGATTCGGTATAATCATTTAAAATCATTACTTTTGTTTTGCCGGCAAAGCTGTTTTTGTAAAGATGCGGCACGCCTGCGGCAAAGGTCATGGATTCGCCCTCCTTTAGCTGATAAAGCGTTCCGTTGATATCCATTTCCAGTGCGCCCTGGCTGACAAGCAGATATTCTCTGGAATACTGCGAATGTCCGGGAGAAGCAGATTCGCCGCCTTCTGCCATATCCATTGTAAATATTTCGTATTTTCGCTGTGCGGAAATGGGGTAATGGCAGAAGATTTTACATTTTCCATCCGAACTGTACTGCATTTTTTCCTCATCGGGAACAACGATAATCGTTTCCTCGGCAGGCTCTTCCAGAAGCATGGTATAGGGAAGCTTTAAGCCGTTTGCGATTTTCCAAAGCGTATTGATGGTGGGGTTGGCGGAGCCCTTTTCAATCTGCGAAAGCATAACGGCGCTGATGCCGGATAATTCCGCCAGCTGCGCGGCTGTCAGGTTTCGTTCCGCGCGCAGTTTTTTTAAATTTTTTCCAATCTGTTCATTTAATTCCATGGTATCACCTAAAATATATTTAATAAATTCATAAGTATATTTTAAAATTCTATTGACATTTCCAAATGAAGAAAATAAAATATACTTAATATCAAACTATACTATATTTTATCAGAACCTCGGTTGTTTGGCAAGGAAAGGAGCATTTTTATGGCAAAAGTTTTAGAAAGCATTTATGAAGCGATTGGCAACACCCCTATGCTGCACCTGCACAGAATCACAGAATATTACGGCGTGGAAGGCAATATTTACGCAAAGCTGGAATATCTGAATCCCGGCTACAGCAAGAAGGACCGTCCTGCCCTGCAGATGATTGAGGAAGCAGAGGAAAGCGGTGCGTTGCAGCCCGGGCAGACTGTCATTGAACTGACCAGCGGCAACACAGGCACAGGGCTTTCGATTGTCTGCAAGGCGAAGGGGCATCCCTTTATTGCGGTAATGTCCGAAGGCAATTCCATGGAACGTGCCAGAATGATGCGTGCTTTGGGTGCGGAGGTTGTTCTGGTGCCGCAGTGCCCCGGCTCTGTCAAGGGACAGGTTTCCGGCAAGGATCTGGAGCTGGTGGAAATTGAGACAAACCGCCTGATGAAGGAAAGAAATGCGTTCCGTGCCGATCAGTTTAAGCTGGACAGCTCCTATCGCGCGCATCTGCTGCATACAGGTGAAGAAATCTGGGAACAGCTGGATGGCAAGGTGGACTGCTTTGTGGATTTTGTGGGCAGCGGCGGTACATTTGAAGGCTGTGCCGAGGCATTGAAGGCGCATAACCCCGAAATCAGATGCTACGTTGCAGAGCCGGATACAGCGGCTGTTTATGCAGGGCTGCCCGTGGTAGATAACGGCGCGCATAAAATTCAGGGCTGTGGCTATGCGATGGATTTGCCGCAGGTAAAGCGGAGCAATATTGACGGCTGCGTACAGGTTACCAGTGAAGAAGCTTTGCAGACAGCAAGAGATCTGGCAAGACTGGAAGGTACATTTGTCGGCATTTCCGCAGGGGCGAATGTCTGCGCGGCAATTAAGCTGCTGAAAGGCGCGGAAAAAGGCAAAAATATCGTGCTGACACTGAATGACAGCGGTCTGAAATATCTGAGCACAGACCTTTTCCCCGAAAACGCATAATGGCATTTTGGGTGCATTTATGTTACAATGAACCCCAACGGAGGGATTACCATGAAACTGATTGCACCCGATTATTATACAAAATTTCACTGCATTGCCGACAAATGCAGGCACAGCTGCTGTGTCGGCTGGGAGATTGCGATAGACCCCGATAAGCTGGCGTATTACCGCAGCATCGAGGGGACGCTTGGCGCGCGTCTGCAAAAGGGCATTACGGAGACAGACGATGGAGCGCAGTTTATTCTGGACAAGGAGGAACGCTGTCCCTTTCTGAACCGGACAGGCTTATGCGACCTGATTACCGCCCTTGGGGAGGATGCACTTTGTCAGATTTGCCGAGACCATCCACGCTTTCGTAATTTTTATGCAGACCGAACAGAAATCGGTCTGGGACTTTGCTGTGAAGCGGCAGGAGAACTGATTTTATCGCAGAAGGAAAAAATGATGCTTGTCACGCTTGAGGATGACGGCGCGGCGGATGCACCTGATGTCGCGGATGCATCTCTGCTTGCATGGCGAGAGGAGCTCTTTGCCCTTGCGCAGGACAGAAGCAAGCCAATCGAAAGCCGAGCCGCGGAAATTCTGCGGGCGGCAGGGCTGACGCTTTCCCATCATTCCCGGGCGGAATGGGCGGAGATTTATCTGGAATTGGAACGGCTGGAGCCAAGCTGGACAGACCGTCTGCTGGAATTGAAGGAAACGAATATCACTGCCATCTCTCCATACGGTGGGGCAGAGTGGGAGCCTGCCTTTGAACAGCTTCTGGTGTATTTTCTCTATCGGCAGCTGCCCTTTGCGCTGGATGATGGGGAGTATGAAGGCAGAGCCGCCTTTGCGGTGCTCAGCTATGTCATGATTCGCTGGCTTTT
>JBNMGO010000254.1:0-2882 GCA_050872285.1 Anaerotignum sp. | reverse complement strand
TCGTTATCCAATTCCTGCTGTACCAGTTCATCGCAGAAAACTGCGCCCAGCTCTTCGGCTGTCATGGGCTGCAGTGTGCCGGGGTTCAGAAGCGGTGCCGGTTTATTTTTCATATCCGCACGCACGTTGTACCATTTTTTTGGCATTTCCTGCTCATCCAGATAAATTTTGTAGGGAATGTTCTTGTCCTTCTTCATTCTTGTTTCTCCTCTCGTCTGTTCTGTTCTTTTCTTTTCTCGTCTAAGTTCTGGGTCTAAAAAATTTTTACTGAAAAAATTTTGTTTATCGTACCTCTTTCGAGGACAGCTGTCAATATACGACGGATAATTTCGGCAAAACGCCGTTTCCTTTTTCGATGTCCGACAGCATGCTTTGGTATATTCCTACGAAAACGGTAAAGATTTCCAAGCTGTTTTGTATGCCCTGCCGAAAATGAATTTTAATGTTCCGTTTGGTGCAACAAAACATTGTCAATTTATGCTTATTCATCGAAAATGCTGACGATTTCCCCATCCAGAATTCGATTGGTATTCTTCACCGCGCAGAAATTGCCGCACATACTGCAGGTATCCTCTTTTTCCGGCTTTGCTTCGGCTCTGTAGCGGCGCGCCTTTTCGGGATCCATGCTCAGACGGAACATTTCCTCCCAATCCAGACGCTTTCTGGCTTCGCTCATTTTATAGTCCCAATCCGCCGCGTGGGGGATGCCCTTTGCGATATCCGCGGCGTGTGCCGCAATTTTCGCCGCAAGGATGCCTTCCTTCACATCCGCCGCATTGGGCAGGCGCAGATGCTCCGCAGGGGTTACATAACACAGGAATGCCGCGCCCGATGCCGCCGCAATCGCACCGCCGATGGCAGAGGTGATATGGTCATAGCCGGGGGCAACATCCGTCACCAGAGGGCCCAATACATAAAACGGCGCCCCGTGGCAGAGGGTTTTCTGAATCTCCATATTTGCGGCAATCTGGTTCATGGGCATGTGTCCCGGGCCTTCCACCATGACCTGTACATCCTTAGACCAAGCGCGTTTTGTCAGCTCCCCAAGGGTAATCAGCTCCTCAATCTGCGCGGTATCTGTCGCATCCGCAAGACAGCCGGGGCGGCAGGCATCCCCAAGGCTCATGGTGATGTCATATTCTCTGCAGATATCCAGAATTTCATCATAATGTTCATAAAAAGGGTTTTCATTGCCTGTCATTTCCATCCATGCAAACATGATGGAGCCGCCGCGCGAAACGATATTCATCAGGCGTTTATTCTGCTTGAAGCGTGCCGCCGTTGCGCGGTTCATGCCGCAGTGAATGGTCATGAAGTCAACCCCATCCTCGGCGTGCATCCGCACAATATCAATCCATTCCTGCGCTGTAATCTGCGCCAGCGGCTTATGGTAATACACAACGGCATCATAAATGGGGACGGTGCCAATCATGGCAGGGCAATCTGCCGTCAGCTTGCGGCGAAAGCTTCTGGTATCTCCGTAGGAGCTTAAATCCATAATCGCTTCTGCGCCCAGTTCCACCGCAGAGCGCACCTTTTCATACTCCATATCAACGTCCTTCCAATCGCGCGAAACGCCGAGGTTGACGTTGATTTTCGTGCGCAGTCTTGCGCCAACACCGCTGGGATGCAGGGCTTTATGGTTTTTGTTGCAGGGGATGATGACCTGTCCCTTTGCAACCAGACGGCGGATTTCCTCCGCATCCATGCGTTCCTTTTCCGCCACAATTTTCATCTGCGGTGTGAGGATACCCTGTCTTGCCGCGTCCATCTGTGTTGTGTACATATTCTGTTCCTCCTTGTCCATGTCGCACCAATTTTGCTGTGATTTTGATTTTTTCCGCACCGAGCCGTGGTGCATGCGGCTCACCGCAGAGGGAAGCAATCCGTACCCATGGACAATAAAAAAACTGCACTATGCCAAAAACATAGCGCAGTTTCCTCGCGTCAACAATATGTTTCCCTACGTTGGCATTATCCAAATCAGGTTATGGGTCAAAGCAATTCAGCTTACTCTCAGCCTGCTTATGCAAGCTCCCCTTTTTTGAAGTTTTTTTCATCATAGCATCCTTGCCGGTGTCCGTCAAGGGTGGAGGATGTTCTTTTTTTCGTTCTTTTTATCAGTCCACTTTTGCGGCAGGGCGAGGGCGGTTTGTCAAAAGCACGCGCTCTACGCTCCAGTAGAAGTTTTCGTCCCCGATGATCTCATGCAGATCGGAACGATCCATCATCTTCATTGCATGGGTGGTCATACCGCAGATGGCAACGTCCACGCCTTTTTTGCGCAGGCTTTCCACCAGCTCACGCATGGTCTGTGCGCAGGAAATATCAATATTGGATACGCCTCTCATGGAGAACAGCACCGTATCGAAGCCTTCCACCTTTGCCGCAATATCCGCAACTGCCTGTGTGTTGGCGAAAATCATGGGGCCTGTGATATAAACAACCTTTGCGTTGCTGTAGCGTTCGCAAAGCACAGGATCGGTCACATGCATACGGTTCATGTCCACGTTTTCGTAGTTGATTTCGATGAAGGACAGACGGGATACCAGGAACACCAGACCAATCAGTACACCAATGAGAATCGCAACCGTCAGGTCGAATACGATGGTTGCAAACATGGTTGCGATGAATTCGAGCATCGCGCCCTTGAATTTATGGGAGAAGATATAGCGGATGGATTCCCATTCGTTCATTCTCCACGCCGTTACCATTAGCACCCCTGCCAAAGCCGCCAGAGGGATTTTGGACATAACGGGAGCCAGCAGGAACATGGAAATCAGCAGCCCAACGGCATGAAATACACCGGTCAGTCTTGTTTTTGCGCCGGATTTGATGGCAACACTGGTACGCGCGATTGCCGCGGTTGCAGGGATGCCGCC
>JBNMGO010000275.1:0-2621 GCA_050872285.1 Anaerotignum sp. | reverse complement strand
GGGCTGTTCTCCATCGGCGGCGGTCTGGCAACCCTGCCGTTTCTTTACCGTCTGGCGGATAAATACCCATGGTTTTCCGCAAGCCAGATTCCGGATATGATTGCCGTTTCGGAATCAACCCCCGGGCCTCTGGGCATCAATATGGCAACCTATACAGGCTTTCAGCACAGCGGTGTCATCGGGAGCATTGCGGCAACCTTCGGTCTGGTTCTGCCCTCGGTGATTATTATTATTCTGGTTTCCAAGGTGCTGGAAAAATTCCGCAGCAATAAATATGTCGAGTATGCGTTTTACGGGCTGCGTCCTGCGGTTATGGGCTTGATTGCGGCGGCAGGCTTCGGTGTGCTGATTGGGGCGCTGTTCCATTCCGCATCCCTTTCCGATTTAACGCTTTCCAACCTTGGCAGCTATATCGGCATTGAGGAATGTATTCTCTTTGCAGTGCTGCTTTACGCAACGAATAAATGGAAAAAGCACCCGATTTTTTATATTGTGCTGAGTGCCGTTGTGGGGATTGTTTTTGCCCTTTAAAACGGCATGAAGGCTTTGTCCCTGCCATATCTTTTTCTAAGAGGGTATGATGGGGTGATGGTATGGAGATGGTTTGGGTTCTCCTTCTGGTGGGATACCTGATGATGATAAGGACGGCAGAAAAGCGGCAATCCGCGCGTGCTGTCCTTTGCTTTTTGGAGGGGGCTTATCTGGCAATGCTCTGCTTCGCGGTTCTGCCGCCTGCCATGGGCGCGGCGCAGTTCTGGGATGCGCTTTTGCGGTGCGCGATGTTTCTTTTTCTGACGGCAGCGGTCTGCTTTTCGTGGGAGATGCCCGTTTTTCTGTTGGCGTTTCTGGGCGGCATGGGGCTGTATCATGCTTCGGCAGGCATTTTCCCCGAGCCTGTTTCCATACGAAACGCACTTTTCAGCGCAGGCGGCTTTCTTCTGGGGGTGTTCCTCTTTTCGCCGCTGTTGTAAAAAGGGGAAATTTGCCAAGCCTTCTTTTTTTTGGTATGATGAGAAAAGGAACGTACAGAATAGCATACAAAGCAGAGTTTCTGCTGCAATAAAGAAAACCTTAAGGGGGTTTATTATGGAACGAATTGAAAAAAAGGAATTGAAGAATCTCATTCGGGAAAACGTGAAAACGCTCTACCGCAAAACACTGGAAAATGCCACGCCCGAGGAGCTGTATCAGGCGGCGGTGTTCGCTGTGCGCGATGTGATTACCGATAAATGGATGAAAACCCATGATGAATATTATGAAAAGGACGCAAAGGTGGTTTATTACCTCTCCATGGAATTTCTGATGGGGCGTTTCTTCGGCAATGCGCTGATCAATCTGGAAATGTTTGACGAGGTGAAGGAGGTCTTTGCGGAACTGGGCATTGATTATAATCTGGTAGAGGAGGCAGAGCCCGACCCCGGCCTTGGCAACGGCGGCTTAGGCAGACTGGCGGCATGCTTCTTAGAATCCCTTTCTACGCTTTCCCTGCCTGCCTATGGCTGTGGTATTCGTTATCATTACGGCATTTTTGAGCAGCGCATTGAGCATGGCTATCAGGTGGAAGTGCCGGATAACTGGCTCGAAAACGGCGACCCCTGGGGCATCAAGCGAAACGAATATGCTGTTGAGGTCAAATTCGGCGGCAACGTGCGCGCGGTGGAAAAGGGCAACGGAGAATATCGCTTTGTGCAGGAAAATTATCAGTCCGTAACAGCAATTCCGTATGATTATCCCGTCATTGGCTATGGCAATAATACCGTAAACACGCTGCGTCTGTGGGAGGCAAAGCCGAAAACCAGACTGGATCTGAAATCCTTCAATGAAGGCAATTATCAGAAGGCGGCGGAGGAGGAGATGCTTGCCAATACCCTGACGGATGTACTCTATCCTGCGGATGAGCATATCCAGGGGAAGGAGCTGCGCCTGCGTCAGCAGTATTTCTTCATTTCCGCAACGGTACAGCGTGTGATTG
Source organism: Anaerotignum sp. (assembly GCA_050872285.1). Taxonomy (GTDB): domain Bacteria; phylum Bacillota; class Clostridia; order Lachnospirales; family Anaerotignaceae; genus Anaerotignum_A. The sequence goes on along the minus strand of JBNMGO010000275.1, from coordinate 649 downwards.
CGCGCTTCAAGAAAAAGCATACGGATTTCAACCAACTGCCCGATAAAGTGGCATTTCAGCTGAATGATACCCACCCCAGTATGGCGGTGGCGGAGCTGATGCGTGTATTGGTGGATGAAAACGATTTGCCCTGGAATCAGGCATGGGACATCACAAGAAAGGTCTGCGCTTATACCAACCATACGATTATGTCCGAAGCGTTGGAAAAATGGCCTATGGAATTATTCAGCCGCCTGCTCCCCCGTATTTATCAGATTGTGGAAGAAATCAACCGCCGTTTCGTTCTGGAACTGACGCAAAAATACGGCAATAACCCCGATAAAATCAGAAAAATGGCAATCATCGCAGATGGGCAGATTCGCATGGCATATCTGGCAATCGTCGGGAGCCATTCTGTCAACGGTGTAGCGGAACTGCATACGGAAATTCTGAAAAATCAGGAGCTGCATGATTTTTATGAGCTCTATCCCGAAAAATTCAACAATAAAACAAACGGCATTACCCAGAGAAGATGGCTGCTTCATGCCAATCCGAAGCTGGCGGCACTGATTACCGAAACCATCGGCAAGGACTGGATTACCAATCTGGATGAATTGAACAAGCTGGTGCCTTATGCAGAGGATGCCGCCTTCCGCAGCCGTTTTATGGC
>JBNMGO010000388.1:0-1797 GCA_050872285.1 Anaerotignum sp. | reverse complement strand
GCATATTGCCCAAAGCCCATTTCGCTTTCCTCCAAAAGAATCGTGCCGCCGCTTTTTTCTTCCAGTGCCGCTTTCCATGCGCCGTCCTGTCCGGCAAAGGCGGACAGCAGACGCTTGTCCCCCTGCACCGTCAGTTCATTATAAATCGTATGCGCGAATACGCTTTCCGCCTCTCTGCGCATCTTCGTTACCGTCCATTCAATCGAAGGCAGTCTGCCGCTTCCGTCGCAGGCACGGCATTTTGTTGTCATCTGCCGTTTGAGGGAGGGTCTGGTCTTTTTGCGTGTCACCTGCATCAGCCCCAGTTCCGTCATGCCGACCACAACCGTCTTAATGCGATCCTTCGCCACTGCCTTTTTCAGCCGCTGTGTGACCTCCTTCTGCGCCGCCGTATCCGCCATATCAATAAAATCAATGATGATAATGCCCGAAAGATTCCGCAGACGCATCTGCTTCGCCGCTTCCTCCGCCGCCTCAAGGTTCGTTTTCAGAATTGTTTTCTGTAAATCCCCCCTGCCTGCCGCCTTGCCCGTGTTTACATCAATCACCACACAGGCCTCTGTTTCCTCAATCACCAGAAAACCGCCGCTTTTCAGCCAGACATGCTCGTCCAACGCCTTCTCGCTCTGGCTTTCCAGAAAATACGCCTCAAATAACGGAACTGCATCCGTATGCAGTCTCAGGGCAGGCTGTCCCTCTCCGTTGAAATCGCCGCTTTCCAGCAATTCCCGATAGCTTTCTTCCTCATTCACAATATATTCATCCACATCCGCGCCGTAAAAATCCCTTGCGGCACGCTTCACGGGATGATTTTCCTGCAAAAGCAGTGCAGGCGGCTTCAGAAATTCGCCCGTTTTCAGCTTTTCGCATTTCGCCCAAAGCTGTTTCCATTCCTTTTCAAATTCCTCTCGGCTCTTGCCTTCCCCGTTCGTGCGGACAATCGCGCCGCAGTCCGCAGGCAGAAGCTCCGTCAGAAGTGCTCGAATCCGCGCACGCTCCGCAGAATCGGTAATCTTTCTGGAAATGCCGATTTCGCCGCCTTCCTCCGGCAGAAGCACCAGAAATTTCCCCGGAAACGAAAATTTCCCCGTCAGCACCGCGCCCTTCGTGCCGACCGCGCCCTTCGTGCCGACCGCGTCCTTCTCCACCTGTAATAGCAGCGTATCCCCAACCTTCGGTCTTGCCGCGTTCTTCTCCTCATCCGAAACGGCTCTCGCATTGCCGTAATAATAATACCCGTTTTTCTCCGCGCCAATGTCCACAAACGCCGCCTGTAAATTCGGCATCACGTTTGCCACTCGCCCTGCGTACACATTTCCGACAAGGCTTTCCTCGCGCTTGCTTTCATAATATAATTCCTTCAATTCGCCGTCCTCCGCCAACGCAATCCGCGTCAGGTCGGCGGAAATATCCATCAAAACTCGTTTCAAGCTGCATCCCTCACTTTTCTACCTACCATCATACCCGAAAAAAGCAAGTTTTGCATCCTTTTCTTTTCGCCCATCCGATTCCTGTTCATATCCGGATGCCAAAAAAATCTAATTTTACATGCTTTTTTAGGCGCATCTGCGCCGCTTTATATATGTCGTTTCCGACCTGTGGGGAAGGGTTTGGAAAGGGAAACCTTGTGTCCCTTTCCTCGTCTGCGGGGGTCCAGGACCCATTACGAAACGGGTCCCGGGTTTTTGTTACTTTTTAGCATAAAAAGTAAGGGAGAATGCCTTTGTTTTGCCGCGAAAGTTCTAAACTGGCGAACCTCTCATCTTCACCAACCTCTGATTATATCCCTAAACCTTC
>JBNMGO010000115.1:0-5060 GCA_050872285.1 Anaerotignum sp. | reverse complement strand
TAATGAACTGACGGTGCAGGGGGACAAGCGTCTGCTGTCCGCCTTTGCCGGACAGGACGGCGCATGGAAAGCGGCACTGGAAGAAAAAAGCGGCGGCACGATTCTTTTGGAGGAAAGCGAAATGGGCTTTGGGCAATATGCTATGACGAAGCGGAAGAAAAAGGAAGAATAATGCTTTTTTTGACGGACAGAACGAAAAGGAATACAAGCTAAATTTATGAAAACGCTTGAAATATAGGCGTTTTCTTTGTTCCATTTGTTTACTGCACGCTTTACTGTGCTGAATTGTTCCTTGACACACCTGTGAAAAAGTTATAAAATGAAAAAGGTGTATTTTCGCCATTACTTACAGGTTATGTAAAACAATAAAAAATTGCACTTTGAAAACTGAATAAGAGGGAGGTGTTTTTCATTAATCCGATAAGTATGATTTGTGCTGTCGTAGGTTTGCTGATTGGTATTGTTATCGGTATTGCATACCGCAAGAAGATTGCGGAGGGCAAGGTTGGCGTTGCGGAAGAAAGAGCCAACAAGATTGTCGAGGATGCAGTAAAGGATGCAGAGGCCAAGAAGAAGGAAATCCTTCTGGAAGCAAAGGAAGAGAGCATTAAGACAAAAAATGAACTGGAAAGAGAAGTTCGTGACAGAAGAAACGAGCTTCAGAAAAATGAAAGACGTCTGTTCCAAAAAGAAGAAACTCTGGACAAGAAGGTAGAGGCTCTGGAAAGAAAAGAGGAGCACATGACCAAAAAGCTGGAGGATTTGGACAGACAGAAGGAAGAAGCAAAGGAACTGAGAGAAAAACAGCTCAGAGAGCTGGAAAGAATCTCGGGACTGACCACCGAAGAAGCAAAGAATCACATTCTGGCAATGGTGGAAAACGATGTGAAACACGAGGCAACCCTGCTCATCAAGGAGACAGAAAGCAAGGCGAAGATGGAAGCGGAAAAACGCTCCAGAGAGATTGTGGCAAATGCAATTCAGCGCTGTGCGGTTGACCATGTGGCAGAAACAACGGTTTCCGTTGTACAGCTGCCCAATGATGAGATGAAGGGACGTATCATCGGCCGTGAAGGCAGAAATATTCGTGCTTTGGAAACACTGACAGGCATTGACCTGATTATTGATGACACACCGGAAGCAGTCATCCTCTCCGGGTTTGACCCCATCAGAAGAGAGATTGCAAGATTGGCTCTGGAGAAGCTGATCGTAGACGGGCGTGTACATCCTTCCCGTATCGAGGAAATGGTGGAAAAGGCAAGAAAAGAAGTGGAAACCACAATCCGCGAGGAAGGCGAGGCAGCAACCTTCGACACAGGTGTCAATGGGCTGCATCCCGAACTGGTGAAGCTGTTGGGTAAGCTGAAATACCGCACCAGCTATGGCCAGAACGTATTGAAGCACTCCATCGAGGTATCCCATCTGGCAGGGCTGATGGCGGCAGAACTGGGCGTAGATGTCATTCTGGCAAAGCGCGCAGGCTTACTGCATGATATCGGCAAGAGTGTGGACCATGAAATGGAAGGTTCTCATGTCAGCATCGGTGTTGGTTTGCTGAAACGCTACAAGGAAAACCATACCGTTATCAATGCGGTGGAGGCACATCATGGCGATGTGGAACCGCAGAGCATTATCGCAGTGCTGGTACAGGCGGCAGATGCCATTTCTGCGGCAAGACCCGGCGCAAGACGCGAAACATTGGAATCCTACATTAAGAGATTGCAGAAGCTGGAAGAAATCGCAGACAGCTTCAAGGGCGTTGAAAAATCTTTCGCAATTCAGGCAGGGCGTGAGCTGCGAATTATGATAGTACCCGAAGATGTGACCGACGAAGGTATGACACTTCTGGCAAGAGAAATTGCTAAGAAGATTGAAGAAGAACTGGAATACCCCGGTCAGATCAAGGTAAATCTGGTGAGAGAGACCAGAGCCGTGGAATACGCAAAATAATTTTAACACCTGAAATTAAAAGAGCCATTCGGAAACGGATGGTTCTTTTAGGGTGTCGACAAAGTCGACCCCTAAGTCGAAATCAGGATTTCGACTTGTTTAGACATAAGAATAAACAGACGAGTTCCATCGGCTGAAAAGCCTTGAAACTCGCTGTTTTCCTCGCCGGAAATAAATTCCGCCTGCGGATTCCATTCGGGAAACTCGTTCGTTTCCCGAACCCTTCCGCGGCATCGAAATAACTTTATTTACAGTATGGAAGAATCATTCGGAAACGGATGGTTCTTTTTTGATATTTTTATAAGGAGGGAACAGCATGACGATTGATACCTTTTCTTTCAGATATGCCGATACGGCGGGGGTTATGGAATGGTTTCGCTACAACCCGGCGCAGGGGCTCTGGATTGATAAATGCGACGGGGCAATGCAGGCGAAACGCTGTCAGATGACGGAGGAAGAACTGGCAGAGCTGGAAAAAATCATCCGCGCGCATAAAATTGACGAATGGAATGATTTCTGTAAACTGGATTTGTGTATGTGCAGCGGCAACAGCTGGACGCTTCATGTGACCTACAAGGAAAGCAGAGATGAATATATCCACGCGATGGGGCACAGCGAAGCACCGGAGGGGTTTGCGGAAGGCAAGCGCGCGATAGAGGCATTTTTTGAACGATATCTTTAAAAAGAACGGGCTGTGGGGCAAAATCGTCCCATGGCTCTTGTTTTTTATGGTAATTTGTGGTATGTTTAAAACAGGAAAAATTGGAAATAAAAGGTAATTTGATAGGAGGGACGAAAATGTACGCTGCTTTTTCCCCGGGAACCAAAAATCTGTTTCTTGTGTTGTTTGTTGCATGCTGTGCTGTGGCATTTTTTCTGATGGATGCTACGCGGAAAGAACAGAAACGCAGAAAATGGGTCTGTGGGATATTGCTGTGCATACTGGTTGCGATAGCGGTGGCAGGGTTTCATGAGGTGAAGCAATCGGCAGAGGTGCTTTCGGCGGCGGAAAGCTGCGTATAGGGAAAAGGGGAAATGGCTGTGGGAAAAGGATTCCTGCGGCTTTTTTATGTTGGAAAAGGATTATCGGGGATTCTGCAAAAGAAGACTTTTTTGTGATGTATACGTTATTTGGGAGAAAGAGGGGGGATTTCTTATGAAATTCTTAATTTCTCGGAGGGGGAACGATTTTGCGGTGGGATTTGCTTTACAGGACGGGGGATTTTATTGTATGTTCGAGGTAAGAAAATATGATTGCGGAGGACTGCAAAGGAGGGAGTGGAATGAAGATGATAAAAACGCGAAAGGGTGCTTTGCTTCTGATTTTCTTTTCGCCGATACTCAGTTGGATTGTGTCGTTCCTATATGACCTGGTCGGATTTGCCGATGCAAGCCTGCCTTGGCTTCTGACGGATATTTCTATTAAAATCATCGGCGTTTGCATCTTCGCAGAACAGTTGAAGGATAAATCGGAATAGAAAACAAGGGGGGATGGCAATGCAGAGACAGAGAAAATGGGCGATTGGCATTCTGCTGTGTATTGTGGCGGTGCTTCTTGCAATGTGGATTGGTGCGGCAAAGGATGAGAAGGATGGAGACGGAGAGAGTCTGTATGAAAATGTGGATTACGGCACTGGGTTTCGGATGCCGCAGGGCTATGCGGAGAATCCGTTTTATATTTCCGACATGGAAACGGATGGAAACGGGCTGATGATCGAATTTTATTCCCCGGAGGCGGATATGCAGATTTTTTCGTTCTGGTATCTTGACAGGGCGTACTGGGAGGATGAGGTCGAGGAAAACTTTTCGGGGATGTATCAGAAGGTTTATGAAGATAAGGAACGGGTGCTGCTCTGTGTTTTTGTGACGGATGTGCAGTATGACCCTGCGAATCGGGAGCAAAAGAAGGAATATGAAAAGCTGTATGACTTGAAGGATGAAATGTGCGACAGCTATTATCTCTTTGATGTGCCGGAACAGGGAGAGCCTGTGGGCGAGGTGCCGCAGTTTGATATTCCGGAGGGGGATGCGCATATAACGGGAGCCGTTGTTGTGCATGATGACAAGGGATATGCGCTGACGAAAGAGGAATATCTGTTTCTGAAAAATGGCGGTGATGTTGAGGAGATGCTAAAGGAGAGAGGAAAATGAAACGATTGCAGTTGATTCTTTCGATGGGGTTTTTGACGCTGGGATTATCCCTGTCGGTTGGCTTGGCATATATCAGATATGGGCTGGATAAAGTGAGTGGAAGTTATTTTCATGATATCTCGAGGTATCTGCCGGTGTGGCTGATTGTGTTGATTGTGCTTTCCTTTTTGATTCAGTTAGGGATTATATTTTATAAGGACGAATAACGAATTGCCCCCTTTGCCGATTTGCGGTGAGGGGGGATTTTTATGGATGGCTTGAAAATCGTTATTTACTTTCGGGGGAAACGGGCGTAGAATAAAGAGGTAAGGGCGATGACCTTACGGACAAAATTAAGCTTATATTAAAGGAGATTTGCTGTTTGAAGAAAAACAACACCTTGGAGATTGTAGCATAACCGGGAGGTTTGCGTACAATCCGATTCAAGCCTCCCGATTTTTGCGGAAAACAAACACAATCATCAGGAGGAAAATATCATGAATAAAACTATCATTCGTTTAGAAAAAAAAGAAGAACAGCGGCAGGTGGAACATCTGGTCAGAGAGTCCTTTTGGAACGTGTATCGACCCGGTTGCCTGGAGCATTATGTGCTGCATTGCCTGAGAGAGGATGAAGCCTTTATTCCCGAACTGGACTTTGTTCTGGAAAAAGACGGAGAGATTATCGGACAGGTGATTTTTATGCGGGCGGAGATACAGGCAGATGACGGGCGGGGGATTCCCATTCTGACCATGGGGCCGATTGGCATTGCGCCGCAGTGGAAAAGACAGGGCTACGGGAAAAAGCTTCTGGATTTTGCACTGGAACGGGCGACTGATTTCGGTGCAGGTGCGGTCTGCTTTGAAGGAAACATTGATTTCTACGGGAAAAGCGGCTTTACGGTCGCAAGTGCCTTTGGGATTCGCTATCATGGTTTGCCGGAGGGAGAGGATGCGTCCTTTTTCCTTTGCAAAGAGCTG
>JBNMGO010000392.1:0-1753 GCA_050872285.1 Anaerotignum sp. | reverse complement strand
GGTATAGCCGTTCCGGCTTTGCACATACTAATGAAAAAGGAGGGAATGGGATGACTTTACCTATCACGAATGAAAATGGGTATTTTGAAATACGTCTGGAAAGCATTGGGGGGCTGGGCGCGAATCTCTGCGGCAAGCTGCTGGGGGAGATGGGCGCAACGATACTGGGGTGCAATGCGGCAAGCTTTTCCAGTTATGGTTCGGAAAAAAGAGGTTCACCCGTCAAGGCGTATAACCGCTTTGCGGCGGCGGAGCAGGAAATCGGCATCAACAGCCCTGTGGAAACGCCGCATATTCTGGGCTTATTTCATGAAGCACTGGCAGGAAAGCTGCCCGTGACCGCAGGGGTGACGGAGGAAACAAAGGTGGTTGTGAATACGGATGCAACACCTGAGGAAATGCGAACGAGACTGCGGCTCTGCGGTGGCGAGATTTTCTGCATTGATGCGCTGCGGATTGCGATGGAAGCGAAAACACGGGTGAATATGGTGATGCTTGGCGCGATTGCGAAGGCGGGCGGCTTTATCCCTTTGGAGGCGGCAGAAAAAATCGCGAGGGAAACGATGGGGCAGAAATATCCTGCGCTTTTGGAGGCGAATCTGGAAGGGGTGCGGCGCGGCTATGCCGAAACCACACAGGCATTTTTTAAAGAGGACGGCAGCTTTCCGCGGATTCCTTATCAGGAGCCGAAAAACAAATGGGGTTACGAAAACGCGCCCATCGGCGGCACGAATCCGCATTTGGGGAGTACGGTTTCCAACGAGCTTTCCGCGTCAAGACAAGGGTATATTCCTTTATTCATTAAGGAAAACTGCATCAGCTGCGCCCTTTGCGACAGCACCTGCCCCGATATGGTGTTCCGCTTTGAAAAGGGGGAATATCACGGCAAGCCTGCCATGCTGAATATGGGCTTGGATTATTACCATTGCAAGGGCTGCCTTAGGTGCGTGGATGTCTGCCCGACGAATGCGCTTGTCATGGGCGTAGAACGGGAGCATCCGCAGCCGAAATGGTTCGTCCGCAATCAGGATTTGCTTGCGGAGAAAATCGAATATGAGGACGCAGGCGCGGATGGATGGATTACGAGCGAATCCTTCCTGACGGAAAAACGGGTGGACGGAGGTATGGTCTGATGGAACAGCAGAAGGTTTTATTTGAAAGCGGCAACGAGGTGGCGGCGTATGCGGCGAAGCAAATCAATTATCATGTGATGGGGTATTATCCCATTACGCCCTCTACCCAGATTGCGGAATTTTTAGACCAGATGAAGGCGGATGGTCTGCATGAAATCCGCATGATTCCTGCGGAGGGGGAACACAGCGCGGCAGGCATCTGCTACGGCGCGGCAACGGGCGGCGGCAGGGTGTTCAATGCGACAAGCGCGAATGGACTTCTCTATGCCTTGGAACAGCTGCCCGTACAGGCGGGGACGCGGTTTCCGATGGTGATGAATGTGGCGTGTCGGACGGTTTCGGGGCCTTTGTGCATTAAGGGCGACCACAGCGACATTATGTACTGCCTGAATACGGGGTGGCTGATTCTGTTTGCAAGCACACCGCAGGCGGTTTATGACATGAATCTCTGCGGACTGAAGCTTGCGGAGAAAGTGAAGCTGCCTGTCATCATTGCCTTTGACGGCTTTTTTACGAGCCACCAGAAGCGGCGGTGCATGGTTTTTAAAGAGGATGAAACGGTGCGGCGGTTTCTGGGGCAGTATCAGGCGGTGTATTCCGCACTGGATTTGGCAAACCCC
>JBNMGO010000001.1:0-15813 GCA_050872285.1 Anaerotignum sp. | reverse complement strand
TACCGTGCTGAGCGGGGTATCGGTGATTTCTGCAATCTGTTTGAGCGTCAGATCCTCATAATAATGAAGGATAATGACGGTTTTCATAGGCTCTGACAGCTGCATCACAGCCTCGTAGGTCTGCCTGTCCTCGTCAAATGCCGGCTCCTCGTAGGTCATGGTTTCGGTATGCTCCTCGCCGAGCGGAATCTCTCGCTTCTGCTTTCTGAGATATTGCAAAGCCTCGTTGACGAGAATCCGATAAAACCATGTGCGGAGTGCCAGCGGATTTTTCAGCCCGAAGCAGCCCTCCAAGGCACGGCAGATTGCGTTCTGTATCACATCCAGAGCCGCCTGCTCTTCCTTTACATAGCTGTATGCCAGACGATAAAATTTGTTTTGATTTTCTATGATGTATTGTACGGTGCAGTCGTAAATATCCTGCATGGGTGTTACCTCCTTGTTGCTTTCCGGTCAGCCTGAAAACCATTTTTTTCGTTTTCTGTCTTATAGATGTATTGTAAAGGAAAAAAGTTTGGAACGTCTGAAAAATTTTTGAAAAAAATAAAAAAACATGAAAAAAGCACCGTATCAGATTCGATACGGTGCGAGAGTTTTTATAAGGATATATCAGCCAAGTTCGTTGTCGCTCTTGCTCAGAGAAACTGCTTTCTGAGAAGCGGGTACGAATTTACCGATGATGCCGCCTACGATGGCAGGAACAACCCAGCCGCACTGGAAGGAACCCAGAGGCAGCTTTTCTACGAAGTGCAGGGGCAGACCGAAGCCGCAAAGCACTTCTGCCGCACTTGCAACCAGCGCGAAGGCTGCTGCGAACAGGTAGATGTTGTTGTTTTTGATGTGCTTACCGAAGAAGTTCAGTGCAATCATAACCAGAACAACGGGGTACAGCAGGCTCAGGATAGGAGCAGCGATGCTGATGATGGTAGAGATACCGAAGTTGGATACGATGTAGCTGAATGCAACAGTCAGAATAACAACCTTTGTATAGGAAACCTTGCCGTTTGTCAGCTCTGCGAAATAGGATGCGCAGGAGGAAACCAGACCGATTGCTGTGGTCAGGCAGGCAAAGAATACGATGATTGCAAGAACCAGTACGCCGTAGCTGCCAATCAGAGACTGTGTGATTGCAACAACCAGACCTGTCTGGTTATAGCCTTCGAAGCCGCCTGCGGATGTGGTTGCACCCAGGAATGCCAGACCGCCGTAGATAACAAACAGTGCAACTGCCGCAAAGATGCTGGATTTGATAACCACGCTCATGGTGTCCTTTGTTTCTGTGTAGCCTTTATCCTTTGCAGCGGAAATGATGATGATAACGAATACGATGGAAGCCAGAACGTCCATGGTCTGATAACCGGACATAACGCCTTCTCTTACTGTGTCAAATTTTGCAACATTGCTGATGTCGCCGATGGGGTGAACAAAGCCCAGAACGATCATAGCCAGCAGACAGATGACCAGTACGGGTGTCAGGTATTTGCCGATTACGTCAACTACGCCGGAAGGGCGAACTGTGAACAGCAGAACCAGACCGAAGAAGACTGCACCGAAAATCCAGCTGTTAATCTGAGGGAAAATCGGCATAACGCCCATTTCAAAGGTTGTTGCTGCGGTACGGGGGATTGCCAGGAAGGGCCCGATGCACAGAACAATCAGTGTATTGATAATGACAGAGGGAACGGTACCAAGCTTTTTGGTAACACCCTGGATGGAAACATCGCCGCCTTTAATCATGGAGAGGATGGCAACCAGAGCCAGACCAACGTCCGCAATAAAGAAGCACATGAAACCAAGGAACCACTGACTCCCTGCATTTGTACCAAGGTAAGGGGGGAAGATTAAGTTGCCGGCACCGAAGAACATTGCGAACAGTGCCAGACCGATTACGGCAATGTCCTTTAAACTCGTTTTCTTTCTCATAACTTGTAAACGCCTCCTAAACAAAACTTTTCTTTTACACCTGACACTAAGGAAATTCTCTCTTAGTTGTCCTACAAACGATATTATGCACGAAAAATCTCATTTGGGCAAATGGATGAAATATAGTTTAGCGAAACGAATTGGTGAGTTTTTTGTATTCAGAGTGGAAAAAACAAAGAAAAATAGAATATTTTCATAGAAAACGCGGAAAAATTACAAAATTTCATGAATTATCTTATTATTATGAAATTGACATAATGCGAATAACGGCAGGGGGGAAGCTTGGTTTGGAAATGGATACAATTGACAAAACCGATAATTTTAACCAAAAATTTTCAATAGCTTTTGGATATTTCGGTGATAAAAACGTAGATTTTTCTGTTTTTTTCTGGTATAATGATGAACAATAAAAAATATCGTAATTTGTATAAAACTGGAAATAATATAGTTTTAAGAAACTTTTTCGGAAAAATGGCGCGAAAATCACGAAAAATCTATTGTGTTTTTTTCAGAACATCTGCTGTTTTAAGAAACCGGTTTCGGAAAACGCGGGCGTGTGCGTGCAGAGAAGGAACCGATTCGTTAAGTTTCCATAAAAAAGCAAAAAGATTTGTTTGGAAACCTTTTTTTATTGGATACTTTATACTATAATGGAACGCGTGGTTTTATACAGTGAGATTATTTTTTTACAGTATAGATGAGTAGGTGAAAACGAGATGAAAGAAATTAGTATCCATGTGGGGCAGAGAATTCGCCTGTATCGAAAGACGAAAAATCTGACCATTGAAACCTTCGCCGGAATGATTCATAAAAGCAAGGCGACGGTTTCCAAATATGAAAACGGGGATATTTCCATTGATATCGAAACCCTGTTTACGATTGCACAGGCGTTGGGGGTGCCTGTCAATCAGCTGATTGATTATGAAGAAATCGGGGAAGAAAAGGGCGAGGAAGGCGAAATCATCAAGCACAACCTCAGCAAGAGCAAATATTATATGTACTTTTATGACGGCAGACGCAGCCGCATCGCGCGCAACGTCATTGAGGTGCAGGACGGCGGCGAGGACAGCGGCGTATTCAGCGCGAATATGTACGCTTCTCTGGAGGATTTGTCCAATTATTACCAGTGTAAGCTTCTTTACCACGGCACCATGCGTAAGGGCGACACCTTCATCAATTTCAATTTTGAAAACCAGAATAATAAGGTGGAACGGATGTTTATGTACGCCATCAATTCCTTTAATAATGGCGGCAGAATGGAAGGGCTTTGCTGCTGCTTATCCACACAGCCGATTTTGCCCGCCTGCTTTAAGTTCCTGATGGTGACGGATGTTCTGGAGGAAACGGATGACCTGAAGGAAAAACTCAAGGTCTCCAAGGAGGATATCCGCCTTCTGAAAAAAATGAATATGTTCGTTGTCAGCGACCACGCATAAGCGAAGCTGCAACAAAAAAACTGCCTCAGGTCCGCTTGGATTTGAGGCAGTTTCTCTGTTTCAACAAGTCGAAATCCTGATTTCGGCTTAAAACTCCTCCGCCAGAGCCAGTGTCAACAGCAGCCCTGCCATCCTTGCGGACTGCGCCGAGGGCAGATCTTCCGGTGCGCCGCCCTCGGCACTGCGCGCCGCCAGAAGATTGCCTTCGGAGAAATCTGCCACGCCCCTTTGCACATGCTGCAGGGTATGCAGAAACATCAGCCCCTTCGTCATGCGGTCCAGCTGCGCCCGTCCGCCCTCATCCATGAAAGCGGAAAGCGCGCGCAGAAGCGTCACCTCTTTTGGGGGATGCTCCTTGGCAAACGCCGTTTCGGCATTGGCGGCAGAGCGGATTTTCAGAAGATATTCCTTTTCGACCGTATCCTGCAAAGCGGAAAGCATCTGTGCAAAATCCTTTTCCAGTCCGTCTGTTTTCTGCAGGGTTTTCGCGAGGGTATAGACCGTGTTTTCGGACATAAGAGAACCACCTTTCTTTTAAATGGTACGGCAGACCTCCGCTGTCAGAAGACCGCCGAAAGGCTTGGCTTTTTGTAGCAGCAGCCGCTTGATTTCCGCAGGACGGGCGTGTGGGTTTTTCGCGAGCAGCAGGGCAGCCGCGCCGCTGATGAGCGGAGTTGCCATAGATGCGCCGCTCATGGTGATATAGTTTCCGTCCACGATGTTCCTGCGGCTGCGGTTGGGCAGGGTAAAATCAAAATCGGGAGAAAGCACCGAAACAATATCATCCCCCGGCGCCCAGAGGTCGGGCAGCGCGTCCCTTTCCCTTGAGAAAAGCGGAAACGCAGGCGCGAGAAAATAGCTTCTGTCCTCCCATGCGCCGACGGAAATTACCCCACTGCTTACCGCAGGCGGCGGACGGTAGCCATTGCGCCCGTCGGGGTTCCCTGCCGCCGCCACCACCACAATTCCCATCTGCCAGAGCCGTTCGACTGCCTCCTTCAGCGGCAGGTTGACCTTTCTGTCATTTGTGCCGATGGAAAGATTCACTACTTTAATATTATATTTGCGTGCATTGTCCATTATCCATCTCAGCCCCAGTACGGCGTGGGTGGAATTTCCCTGCCCATAGCGGTCAAGAATCTTGACGGAAACAATCCCTGCATCGGGCGCGATTCCCCGGTAACGCCCCTCGGAATGAAACCCGTTGCCGCAGGCGATACCCGTGACATGGGTGACGGGTGCGTTTTATTCGTACGCACCCTTTTGGATACATTTCTTCTTTTTTATTGCATTTGGGGGATATTTGTTGTACAATAAGAACAAATCAGACGAAAAAAGGGGGTCAAAATTATGCAGGCTTTATCAGAAAAAGGTACCGCATTATTGGCAAAGTTCAAAAAGTTCCAGAAAATCAGCTTGGTGCTTTATGCGCTGGCGGCAATGGCATTTGTATTTGCTCGAAATATTCCGTTGATGATTATCATTGTGGCGCTGGATATCTTCCTGGAAATAAAGTTGTATAGATGCCCTCATTGCGGCAAGGGGTTGGACTGCCGCCGCAAGGTGAACGAGGATACGGTTTGTCCCAAGTGCCAGAAATATATTTTCCGCGGATTATAAAAAATAAGAGCCTACAGTCAGAAGCTGTAGGTTTTTTCTTGCCCGAAACGCGTATATTTTTTCTGAGGAAGAAAAAAGGAGCGGCGGCAATGAAAAAAGAAATCGCGGCGATTTATTGCAGGCTTTCCGTGGAGGATAAGGAAAAGGAAGCGGCGGAAAGCGAGAGCATCCAGAACCAACGCGCACTTTTGCTGGAATATGCAAAAAAGCAGGGCTGGACAGTTTATGATACCTATGCGGATGAGGATTATTCGGGGCTGAGAGAGGACAGACCGGCCTTCCAACGCCTTCTTTCAGATGCAAAGGAGAAAAAATTTTCGGTCATTCTCTGCAAAACACAATCTCGTTTCACCCGAAACGCAGGTACGGCGGAAAAATATCTGCATGAGCTGTTTCCCCTCTGGGGGATTCGCTTTGTGACGGTGGTGGATGGGGTGGATACCGCCTCTCATGCCAACAAAAAAGCCCGTCAGATCAACAGTCTGGTGAACGAATGGTATTCCGAGGAGCTTTCGGAAAACATCCGTGCCGTGTTTCGCAGGAAGATGGAGGCAGGACAGTTTCTGGGCAATTATGCGCCCTATGGCTACCGCAAGGATCCCCGTTGCAGGCATCATCTCATCCCCGATGCGGAGACAGCACCCATTGTGGAAAAAATCTATGACTTGTACTTATCGGGTCTTTCCTGTAAAATGATTGGAGAGCGGCTGACGGCGCAGGGCATCCCTACCCCTTCCGAAATGAAACGGGCGCGTGGGGAAGACCTCGGCAGGCGTTCTTCTGCGGCATGGTCGAAGGGGACAATCCGAAAAATCCTGCAAAACCCCGTTTATCTGGGGCATATGGTGCAGGGGAAAGAGGAAAAAATCAGCTTCAAGGAGAAAAAGACCAGAGAATTGCCGCGAAATCAATGGATTGTGGTGGAGCATACCCATGAAGCAATCATCAAAGAAGAAATTTTCGGGGACGTAAAAAAACGAATGGCGGAGCGCAGGCTCTCCCGAGCGAAGATACCGAAGGAGGAAAACACATGAAAAAGAAACTTTTGGCAATGCTGCTGGCTGTTGTGATGGTCTGCGGTGTGGCAGGCTGCGGTAAGGACGCTGCGGACACTACGGACGGACAGGACACGCAGGTGACAGCTGAACTGGACAGCGAAACGAATCAGGAAGCGGACACCCTGCAAGAGGCGCTGACGGGCTACGCGGCAGATCTGACTGCGGAGGATGCAGCGGCAGCAGGGATGTATACCATTCATAACGGCGAGGTTGTGGGCGGTCAGGAAAACTGGGATGACTTTGCCGCAGGCAAAACGGATGAAATCATCATTTGCCAGTTCTCCAAAAATGACGGCGCGATGCTCGATTCCGTGAAGCGGCTGGCAGGCGGCGGCTATCTCGTTGTGACGGATGTGACCAGAGACGGCTATGAATACACCGAAAAAGAGGATTATACCCGCAAGGTTTATGAATGTATGACCGTTCTGGAGAACTTCTCTCTGGAAGACGGCGGCACAGCATATACCGTTTGCGTGCTTTCCAACGAGAAGGACATGAACGCCGATACCTTCCGCACCTATTGGAACGAAATGACGATGGATGCACATCAGGTTTATCCGTTGTTCATACGATAATTTAAAAGTCATATAAAAACCACCATGCAAATCATTTATGAATTTGCATGGTGGTTTTTGTTTACTGGTTTTTAATTTTCGGGGTAAATCATCTGGTTTACCTTGAAGATGAGCTGCAATGCCTTTCTGGAGTTATTCAGATGCGCGGTAACGGCTGCTTTCAGTGCATCCAGATCGGACGCAAGTGCCGCATCCAGAATCGCCTGATGCTCCTCCACACATTCGCAGTCTCTGTAGTGGGGCTGGCTCACATATGTGCCGGAGGCGTAGGTGAAGGGCTGCATATCTCTGAATACATTGACTGCCTTCTGGTTGCCGGATGCCGCCAGATACAAGGTATGGAATTCTAAATCCATCTCGAAAAATTCATCGGGCTTATGATTGGAATCATTTGTTTCGATGAATTTTTTCTGTGCTTCCAGACAGTCAATCAGCTGCTGACGCAGGGCGTGGTTATAATTCAGTGTGGTTACGATATCCTTTACGAAAAAGGTATCCATCATCAGACGCATATCGAAAATATCCTGCAATTCATGCGGTGTCAGCGCTCTGACGCTCATGCCCTTATTGGGGGTATTCACAACCAGCTTTTCCTCTGCCAGTCTTTGCAGTGCCTGCTTAACAGGCGTATCGCTGACCTGATATTCACGGGCAAGCTCCTTGATGTTCAGCTTTTCGCCGGGCTGAAATACCTTTGTGAGAATATCATCTTTAATATCCTGATAAATCTTATCGGTCAGGGTCGTTTTTTTACCCGTTGTCTCGTGGTTCTTTTCTTCTTCTTTCACAGGTGTCTCCTTCTTTCAGTTCTTTTCATCCTTCAAATTGGGTTTTGCTGCAAAAGGCAGCGCAAAAAATATCTTTCTGTATTTGCTATTATACAACAGATAACATAAAAAGTCTATCAATTTTTCAGAATCAACTTTTTTTTAATAATATGAGATATAAAACAGATTAAAAAGAAATTTTAAAGCTGTATTTCAAACTGGAAAAAACTAGAAATCTTCAAAAAAACAGATTTATGTGGGACAAAAAGAGTCTCATAAATGTCTCAAAGTGTCGGAAAATTAGTATATATTGGATATTTTCCACAAAAAATAGGGTTTTTTGTGCCGGAAAGACATTTGTTTTTCGTCTTTTTTGTCTCTTGACGCAGAAGAAATACACATATATAATCAGAAAAAAGATGTTTCATATCTTAAATAAAACTTTTTTCGCGAAAAAGAAGATTTGTTTTACGATTTTTGTGATACAAATGAAAAAATGAGAGGGAGAAACAAAAGAGGATTCCTTCCCTTCGGTAAGGTCCAACCGAAGCAAAGGAAATCCCGATGCAGCACACCGGACTGTAGAGTTCAATATGAGGAGGGAATATTATGTTCTTTAAGAGAGGCCTCGCTGCAATCTTGGCAGCGGTCACAGTGGTTGGTCTGGCGGGCTGCGGTGGTTCCGATAAAGCAGCAGAAACAGACGAAGCAACAGTAAAAGACGGTTTCGTGGAAAAGAAGGTCGAACCCGTAAATTTTGACTCCGGCGTAGAACTGACAAGCGATTGCTATCACTTCATTTATGCGCTGGGCAACGCACCTGCTACCATCGACGCGGCAAAGTTCTTCAAAATGCGTCTGGAGCAGGAATCCAAAGGCACACTCAGCTGTGATATTTACACCGACAACGTGCTTGGTTCTGAACGTGAATTGCTGGAAGGCTGCCAGTTTGGCAACTACGACATCGTTCTGGCAACAAACGCGACAGTAGCATCCTTTGAAAATGACATTTTCTGTCTGGATATTCCTTGGCTGTTCGATAACAAACAGCAGGTTTATGAGGTTCTGGACGGGCCTCTGGGCGACAGACTGGCAGATGGTCTGGAAGAATCCGGCTTTAAGCTGCTGCAGTGGCAGGAAAACGGCTTCCGTACACTGTCCACAAACAAACCCATCAACGATATGTCTGATCTGAAGGGCGTTAAGATTCGTATCATGGAAAACGAGCTGCAGCTGCAGCAGTGGAAAAACTACGGCGCGAACCCCACACCCATGGCGTTCACAGAGCTGTTTACAGCACTGCAGCAGAAAACAGTAGACGCACAGGATAACGGTGCCGAGCTGACATGGCAGACAAAATTCTATGAAGTACAGAGCCACTATACATATACAAAACACATTTACTCTCCTTACCTGATTCTGATGAGTAAAGATAAATTCGATGGATTGACTCCCGAGCAGCAGGAAATCGTGCTGAAGGTTTCCGATGAAGCAGTTGCATATGAACGTGAAAGATGTGACGAATATGAACAGACTGCACTGGATAACATCAAAAACTGCGGCACAATGCAGTACAGCGACCTGAAGCCTGAGGTTAAGGCTGAAATGGTGAAGGCTTGTGAAAACATCAAGGATCTGGCTTACAAAAAAGTAACAAACCGCGATGTGGTAGACCTGCTGTATGATGAAGTCGCTAAAGCAAAGGAAAAATTCCCTGAAGAAGGCTAAAAAGGAAAGGGGCGTAAAATACTATGAAATGGTTTTTAGACCATGTGGAAGAATTTTTCATGATTCCACTGATTTTCGCAATGAGTATTATCATTTTCATTCAGGTTGTATGTCGTTATGTGTTCCAGAACTCTCTGACATGGTCTGAAGAAATGGCAAGATATATGTTCGTATGGCTGGTATACTTCTCCGTAAGCTATACCGCAAGAAGAGAAAAACACATCCGTATCGACGCTGCAATCAATATCTACCCTAAGAAAGCACGTCCTTACATTGAAATCCTCAGTGGACTGATTGTTCTGTGTTTTGCAATTTTCATTGCCGTAACAGGCTACACGGTATTCGGCAAGATTGCATGGTCCGGTCAGATGTCCCCCGCAATGCGTATCCCTATGCAGTTCGTATATGCGGCGCCTATGATTGGTATGGGGCTGACAGCAATTCGTCAGCTGCAGTGCATCTACAGAAGAATCAAAGCGTTGAAAAATCACGAGGAGGTGGCTGAGGCATGACAGGTTCTATTGCTGCAGTAGTATTTCTTACATTGATTGCTTGTCTGGTGCTGACAGTTCCCATTGGTTTCTCTCTGGGTATTGCATCTCTGGGCTATATTCTTTACACAAAACAGCTGACATTCGGCTTTATCGCACAGAACATGGTAACAGGCTGTGACTCCTTCCCTACCATGGCGATTCCCTTCTTCATCTTCGCAGGTGAATTGATGGGCGGCGGCGGCATTTCCAAACGACTGCTGAATCTGGCAAACGTATTCTTCGGCAGAATTCAGGGTGGCCTGGCAATCGTAACCGTTGTTGTATGTATGTTCTTCGCGGCAATTTCCGGCTCCGGCCCGGCAACTGTTGCTGCGGTAGGCGGTATGGTTATCCCTACCAT
Source organism: Anaerotignum sp. (assembly GCA_050872285.1). Classification (GTDB taxonomy): domain Bacteria; phylum Bacillota; class Clostridia; order Lachnospirales; family Anaerotignaceae; genus Anaerotignum_A. Next base: position 5,812 of record JBNMGO010000001.1, on the reverse strand, counting down.
GCTGGAAAAGGGCTATGATAAAAAGTTCGTACTGGCACTGATTGCTGCTGCCGGTTCCATCGGTGTTATCATCCCTCCCAGTATCCCCATGGTTATCTACGCTGTAACAACAAACAGCTCCGTATCTACATTGTTCCTGGCAGGCTTCGTACCCGGTATCCTGATTGGTCTGGTACTGATTCTGTACTCCTACTTCTATGCAAAGAAGATGGGCTACAAGGGTGATGACGAACCCTTCTCCGTAAAGAGAGCACTGCACGAAACAAAGGAAGGCTTCTGGGCAATCCTTTCCCCCGTTATCATTCTGGGCGGTATCTACGGCGGTATCTTCACACCGACAGAGGCAGCTGCGGTATCTGTAATCTACAGTATCATCGTTGGCTGCATCATCTACAGAGAACTGGATCTGAAAAAACTGATTCAGTGTACAAAAAATGCCTGTGAAACAACAGCATCCATCCTGATTGTTATCGGCTGTGCTGCAGGTTTCTCCAAGGTTCTGACACTGGGTCGTATCCCTACAACTGTTGCATCCGCAATGATGTCCCTGACAGACAGCAAGATTGTCATCCTGCTGCTCATCAACGTACTGCTGTTGATTGTCGGCTGCTTCATGGAAACACTGTGTGCCATCATGATTCTGGCACCCATCCTGTACCCCGTTGTAACCGCAATGGGCGTAGATGTTACACACTTTGGTATCATCATGGTAGTAAACCTTGCGATTGGTTTCATCACACCTCCACTGGGCGTAAACCTGTTCGTTGCTTCCCGTGTTGGCGAAACCACGCTGGATACGGTTATCAAGGGTATCATTCCTTTCCTGGCTCTGATGATTATCACATTGCTGTGCATCACATACATCCCTGCAATTTCCATGTTCTTGCCTAACCTGATGGGGTAAGACGATATTGTTAAAAGCTTCTCAAGGAGTTGGTTAATATGAGTATCTCTAAAAGAATAATGCAAAGCCTGCTGGACTGCGGCATCATTTTGATGACAGCACTTTGTATGTTTTATTACTACGGTTAAAAACTCGCTGACCTTCATCTACGATAAATAGATGTGGCTCATATTGAACTCCGGAAAGCCCCTCTCCCAAACGGGAGAGGGGCTTTCTCGCTGTGTTTCTTATTTTTCATATTCGGCAAGGAATGCCTGCGCCGCTTTGGAATGGATGGCGTAGCGTTTCCAGACGAGGGCGAGCCGCAGCTCCAAGGGCGGCGAAAGCGGACGAAAGCAAAGCCCGAAATCAAGCGGTTCCGCCAGATGCGCCTTGCTGGTCAGAAAATAGCCAAGCCCACTGCGGACAAAAACGGCAGGGTCACCGTTTACGATGTTATAGGTAGCGGCAATGTGCAGTTCCTCTGTTTCCGCCTGCGCCCAGTGCGCGATTTCCCTTTGCAGACCGATGCGCGCGTGCATAATCAGCGGTACGCGCCGCAAATCCTCCCGTTCAATGACCTCCTTCTCGGCAAGGGGGCAGTCGCTCGGCAGGAGCAGTCCCCATTGGTCAATTCCTTCCAACGGGAGATATTCATATTTTACGGGGTCAATCGGCTGAAGCAGAACGGCAAAATCCAGATTCCCGTGGTCGAGCCGTTCCATCACCTCTGTGGCGTCGCTGCTGTAAAAGGCAAAGCGGATATCGGGGTGCTTTGCGCGCAGCCTTGCCGCCGCCTGTAATATTTTTTTATTCGGCATACCGCCGATGGCAATTTTGCCGCTGAGGGCGGATTGGTCGGAACGGATTTCCTCCTCCGTTTTTTCAAAAAGGGATATGATTTCCTCTGCACGCTTGCGTAGAAAAATGCCGTCCTCCGTCAGCGTGATTTTTCGCTTGCCGCGCAGAAAAAGCGGCTTGCCCAGCTCCTCCTCCAATGCAATCAGCTGTCTGGAAAGGGAGGGCTGTGCAATATGCAGGCGTTCCGCCGCCCGTGTGATGTTTTCCTCTCTTGCTACTGCCAGAAAATAGCGCAGTACCCGAATGTCCATGTTTCTCACCTCAGCTATAGTATACGGGATTGAAGTATTCCTTTCAACTATGATAAGCCATTCTTTATAGGTATTTGCGATTGATTGGGGCGGGAATTATAATAAAAAATGGAGAAAAAAGAAATGAGATGATAGCAATGGAATTCCATAAAAATAAAAAACAACTCGATATGCTGCACGGCCCCATCTGGAATAAAATACCGCAGTTTGTGCTGCCGGTTGCAGCAACTGCCATTCTGGAACAGCTGTTCAATGCCTCGGACGTTGCCATTGTCGGCAATTTTACAGGGGCGGAGCGCACCGCGGCGGTGGCGGCGGTCGGCGCAAACAGCCCCATCATCGGGCTGATTGTCAATCTTTTTATCGGCATTGCGTTAGGGACGAATGTCGTGATTGCGCATGCCGTCGGGCGCGGCGAGGAAAAGGACGTACATAAGGCGGTGCATACCTCTGTTGTGCTTGCCGTTCTGGGCGGTATTCTAGTTGCCGCTCTGGGCGAGGTCATTGCCGCACCTCTGCTTGGGCTGCTGCATGTGCCGCAGGATGTGTTCCCTCTGGCACTGCTGTATCTGCGGATTTACCTGCTTGGGATGCCTGTCATCCTGCTTTATAACTTCGAGGCGGCAATTTTCCGCAGTGTGGGCGAAACGAAAATTCCCCTGTATGTTCTGGCGTTTTCCGGCGTGCTGAATGTTCTGTTAAATCTGTTCTTCGTGGCGGTACTGCACATGACGGTTAACGGCGTTGCCATTTCCACCGTTATTTCCAATGCGGTCAGCTCTGTTCTGCTGTATCGCAGACTGCGGCGCACCACGCAGGTGATCCATCTGGAGCCGAAACAGCTTGGCATTGATGTTCAGATGCTGAAACGGATTCTGCGGATTGGTCTGCCGGCAGGCATCCAGAGTGCGGTTTTCGCCGTTTCCAATATTGTCATTCAGTCCGCAATCAACAGCCTTGGCACGGTTGTGATGGCGGCATCCAGTGCGGCGTTTAATATAGAAATTATTACTTACGATCTTCTCAATGCCTTTTCGCAGGCATGCACCACATTTGTCGGGCAGAATTTCGGCGCAGGCGCATTGCGGCGCTGTAAGAAAACACTGGCGCTTTGCCTGACAGAAGGCGTTGTGACACTGGCAACGGCAGTGCTGACGATTCTGTTCTTCGGGAAAACGCTCCTGGCAATCTTCAATAATGACCCGGAGGTTGTTGCGATTGGCTTTATCCGCCTGCGGACGGTCATGCTGTCGCATCTGTTCAGCCTGTTTTATGATGTCCTGTCGGGGTATCTGCGTGGGTTCGGCATCTCGCTTGCGCCGTCCCTGCTGACGATGCTCGGCGTCTGCGGCATCCGGATTGCGTGGATTCAGCTTGTATTCCCGCAGAGCAGAACCTTCCAGACCATCATGACCGTTTACCCCATCAGTCTTTCGGTAACGGCATTGCTGATTTTCATCGCGGTGGTTTTCTGCCGCCCGTCCAAACGCTTTGCGGCGCAGGAAAGAGCAGAACTATAAAAAAGTAGGAGGAAGTTTATATGAAAAATATCATTTTAAATAATGGCGTATCTATGCCGCCCATCGGCTATGGCGTGTTCCGCATGACGGATCCGTCCGCCTGCGAGGAAGCGGTTGTGCAGGCAATTCAGGCAGGCTATCGCCTGATTGATACCGCGGCGGCGTATGGAAATGAGGAGGCCGTCGGCAGAGCCATTCGCCGCGCAGGTGTGCCGAGAGAGGAATTATTCGTCACAACAAAGCTCTGGATTCCCGATATCAGCTATGAAGGGGCGAAGCGCGGCTTTGCGGCATCTCTGGAACGTTTGGGTCTGGAATATCTGGATTTGTATGTCATCCATCAGCCGTATCATGATTATTTCGGCGCATGGCGTGCCTTGGAGGAATTGTACCGCGAAGGAAAGGTGTGCGCGATTGGCGTGGATAACTTTACGCAGGACAGATTGGCGGATTTCCTGTTCTGGAATGAGGTTACGCCTGCGGTCAATCTTCTGGAATGTAATCCCTTTTTCCAACGGGAGGAGGAACGCCGCTATCTGGCGGAAAAGAAGATTACGATGCAGGCATGGTCACCGCTGTCCGCCGGGCAGAATGACCTGTTTCATCATGAAACGCTTTGCCGCATTGGCGCGGCGCACGGAAAATCGGCGGCGCAGGTGGTTTTGCGTTGGCTCACCCAGCGTGGGATTGTCCCTCTGGTGAAGTCCTCCCATGCGGAACGGATGCGCGAAAATCTGGATATTTTTGATTTTACGCTGACGGAGGCGGAAATGCAGGAGATTGCGGCACTGGATACCGGGCATACCTGCTTTCTGCCCAGAGATACGGGTGCATCGGTCGAGGGCTTTCTGCGGCAGGCGGTGAAGGGGACGGCTCCTTCCGGTAAGGCTTCGGATGGGAAATGGTAAGCCGCTTTTCGGGAAGGATGCCGTGACATGTGTCCCGTGACCGTTATCGTCATACGGCTCTGTCCTTCCGTTGATAAAATCGCGGAAGGCGACAATCCTGTTTTCGGGCAGAATAAAATCCTCCACAGGGGAAATCCCCGTATCCAGAAAGGCGATGGAAAGCCTTCTGTCCGCGGACTCTGTGGAAAAGATGCGTTTCATCAAAGACATGGCAAGCATCTCCTTTCCTTATCAAAATATGTGAAAAAGCATTTTTGGGCACAGCCGGGCATATCTTTATTTAAGAAAGAAAAAGGGGGGAAGAGCACTGTGGCAGAACAGAAACAGATGGAAATGCTTTCGGCATTGATGGGAGAGGAGGGGCAGGATGCGGCAAAAATGCTCCTGCGGATGCAGAGACTGCAAAAGCTGATGGGCACGCAGAGAGAAGCCCCCAAGGCATTGCCGCCCGAGCCGCAGGAGGATGCGGATGTTTTCTCGCGCAGCCGCAGGGAAAATATGATTTCCGCCGCCATTCCCTTTTTGAATCGGGAATATCAGAAGGATCTGTATCTGGTGGTGCGGCTGATGGAGCTGCGGCGCGTGATGGGCAGCGAGCTTCTGGAAACGAGAGAACGGCAGGAGGAGCCGCCCAGATTACGGCAGAAAAAGCTGCTGCAGGCAGTTGAAAAATATGTGCCGCAGCAGGAACGCGGACAGCTGCAAATGCTGATGAGAATGATGGATATGAAGGAAATTCTGGGGCAGGGGGAATGGAAATGAACACATGGGAGATACCCGAGGTGCAGGCATTGGGCGAAGAACGGCTACGGCTGATGCAGGAAGCGGCGGAAAAATGCAGGGGAAAAAGCGGCATGGAACGACTGGATATTTTTCTGGAATACGGCGAAAAACTGTCCGAAGGGGGACAGCTTGCGCCCGAAGAGCAGAAGGCACTGCTTGCGGCGGTGGCGGCGAGCCTGCCAGAACAGGAGCAGAAGCAGCTGACACAGCTGATGACTATGATGGGAATCTGAAATGAAAACGGATAGTAAAAAAGGATGACAACGGGTGTCATCCTTCTTTTTTGGAAAGAAGTTCCAACAGCATAAGTGCCAGCATTGGCGAGCCGCCGCCCTGCGGCGTTGTTTTTTCCTCCGCATGAATGGCAATGGGTTCTTTTGAAGTTTCCTTTTGGGAAAAAGCTGCGGCGGTTTCCTTCTTTTTTTCGGCGGTTTTCTGCGTTTCGCCGAAGGGCGCAGGGATTTTTTTTCGGGAATACATGGCATCCTCCGTGGGTTTTCTTTCCTTTATATATATGCCAAAAAAAGTTTTTTATGTTTTTCCTATAAATAAACAGGCTTTTGTGGTATCATATATCATAAGAGAAACGAGGAAAAAGAAAACTCC
>JBNMGO010000316.1:0-2298 GCA_050872285.1 Anaerotignum sp. | reverse complement strand
GGATATGTTCGAGGCAATGAAGTCCCGTTTCTTAGATAACGATATCATCATTAAGGCGGCGGCAGTTGCGGATTATAAGCCCAAAAACTACAGTGATGAAAAAACAAAGAAAAAGGACGGCGAAATGTCCATCGAACTGGACAGAACGCAGGATATCCTGAAATATCTGGGCGAGCACCGCAGAGAGGGGCAGTTCTACTGCGGCTTCTCCATGGAAACCCAGAATATGCTGGAAAATTCCCGCGTAAAGCTGGATAAGAAAAATATTGATATGGTTGTTGCCAATAACCTCAAGATTGCAGGCAGCGGCTTCGGCACGGATACGAATGTGGTAACGATGATTTCCAAGGAGGAGGAAATTCAGCTGGAGCTTCTGAGCAAGGCGGAGGTTGCACACAAGATTCTGGATGAAATCTTGAAATTAAAGGCAATGAAGGGCTGAAAAAAGAATGGCTCTGTCGCAGGGAAGGTTGGCGGCAGGGCTTTTCTTATGAATAGGGCAGATTGCATAAAAAAGAGACAGAAATTTTGTATGCGATAACGCCCGTTTTATTCGTAAAAACGGTCAAAATGGATTGACAAAGAGAAACAGGAATGATACAGTAACGATAGAAATGCGTCATAACGTACGCATTTACGCCATTGATCTTCGATGGCGGTCGGTTCGAACCAAGGAGGAAACACATGGATGCGATGAGCAGCAGAATCTCGGAAAATCTGAGACAGATTCGGAAGGAAAAGAAACTCAGCCTGGACAGCATGGCGGAGCAGACGGGAGTCAGCAAAAGTATGCTGGGGCAGATTGAGAGGGGGGAATCCAGTCCCACGGTGGCAACGCTCTGGAAGATTGCAACCGGGCTGCATATTTCCTTTACCGCTCTTTTGGAGGGCAGGCAGGCAGAAACCCAACTCATCCGAAAGGGCGAGGTTTCGCCGCTTTTGAGCGACGAGGGGCGGTTTCGGCTGTTTCCCTTTTTCCCCTACGATGCCGAAAGAAGATTCGAGATGCTCAGCATTGAGCTGGAACCGGGCACTCGCTCGGAATCTGTTCCCCATGAGGATGGGACAGAGGAATTTGTACTTGTTTTTGAAGGCGCACTGCGGCTGACCGTGGATGGCGTGGAATATGTGGTGGAGGCAGGAGAAGGGATTCGCTATCTTGCCAATAAGCCCCATATTTATGAATGTCACGGGACGCAGAGGGCAAAAATCTGTATGGTCATTTATTATGACAAATAAACGGAAATAACCGTTATAACGGATTTTTGTGCGCCGAAGCGAAGAAAGGATCAGGTGAATCAGATGAGCGTTACACCCAGAATTGAGAAAATCCGTCAGAACTATATCAATACAAAGCCGTCCATTTCCTATGAACGCGCAAGAATCTGGACAGAATCCTTCAAAAGAACGGAAGGACAGCCTGCACAGCTTCGTACCGCACAGGCGTTTTATGATACCTGCAATGAGCTTTGCGTCAATATTTTTGAGGGCGAGCTGATTGTCGGCGCAAGCGGCGAATATCGCAAATGCGGTATTCTGACCCCCGAATTTGCGTGGAAATGGGTCGATGATGAAATGGACAACTTCCCCAGCCGTCCGCAGGATCCCTATGAAATGACGGACGAGCAGAGAGCCTATATCAGAGAAAACATCTTCCCTTACTGGAAGGGGAAATCTGTTGAGGATGCCTTTCTGGCGCGTACCTCTGAGGAAACAAAGAAAATCGGCGTAGATACAGGCTTTGTGGATACCGACTCCAAATGGCGCAACGGCATCGGCGAAATGTCCCCCGACTATGTGGATCAGCTGTTCCCGAAGGGCTTCGGCGGCATTAAAAAAGAAGCAGAGGGCTACATGGCAGAGCTGAACGAAGCCATCCCCGAGGAAAAGGATAAGCTGATTTTCTATCGCTCCATCGTTCTGGTGTGCGATGGTATTGTTCGTCTGGCAAACAGATATGCCGCAAAGGCAAGAGAAATGGCGGCAGAGGAGAAGGACGAAGCAAGAAAGGCAGAGCTGCTGGAAATTGCGGCAGTCTGTGAAGCCGTTCCCGAAAATCCCCCGAAATCCTTCCGCGAGGCAATCCAGTTCACATGGTTCGTACAGCTGGGCGGCATTATTTCCGAAAACCCTCTGGCATTGAACCCCGGGCGTTTCGACCAGTATATCTATCCTTATTATAAAGCAGACCTTGACGCAGGCAAGATTGATTACGATGCCGCACTGGAACTGGTAGAATGCCTGTGGCTGAAATACAGCGAATGGGCATGGACGATTTCCGCCAACACAGCGGACTTC
>JBNMGO010000213.1:0-3349 GCA_050872285.1 Anaerotignum sp. | reverse complement strand
GAAGGCGAACCCAGCTGGAGCTCCCCTTGGGGCGAAGGCAGACCCGGCTGGCATATCGAATGTTCCGTTATGTCCAAGCATCATCTGGGCGATACCTTTGATATCCATGCAGGCGGCGAGGACTTGATTTTCCCTCACCATGAAAACGAAATTGCGCAGTCCGAGGCGGCAAATGGCTGCACCTTCGCAAGATATTGGCTGCATAATGGCTTTATCACCGTTGATAATGAAAAAATGTCCAAATCTCTGGGCAATTTCTTCACCGTAAGAGATATCGCAAAGCACTTCCCTTATGAGGTTATCCGTTTCTTCATTTTGAACGGTCACTACAGAAGCCCCATCAACTTCAGCGATGAACTGATGAAGGCTTGCCAGAATGGTCTGGAAAGAATCAAAAACGCAAGAAAAGAACTGAATTTCTATATCAAAAATGTAGCAGATACCAAGATGACAGCGGAAGAAGCTGAAAAAGAAGCAGAACTGAACGGCTATAAGGAACAGTTTGAAGCAGCGATGGATGATGACTTCAACACAGCAGATGCCGTTTCCGCCATTTATGAACTGGTTCGTTTCTCCAATACGGAAATCAAGGCAGGCGCATCCAAGGAATTTGCAGAAAAGATTCAGGATATGCTCGACCACCTGTGCGGCGTTCTGGGCGTTGCCGAAGTGGTAGAGGAAGAAGTATCCGATGAAGAGGTTGCAAAGATTGAAGCGCTGATTGCCGAAAGAACCGAAGCAAAGAAAGCGAAGGATTTCGCAAAGGCAGATGCCATCAGAGATGAACTGGCAGCAATGGGCATCACCATTAAGGATACCCGTCAGGGCGTACAGTGGTCCAGAGGCTAAGCCATGAATTTAGAAGAACTGGATGTAGTTTTAGGCGGACGGGGTGTGCTGAACCCCAGAGAATATAATTCCCTTGCACTTGCACATATCGGGGATGCCGTATTCGAGGTTCTGGTGCGGCTGACTGTTTTGACGGACGGCAATGCCCCTGTGAATAAGCTGCATAAAAAAGCAAGAGATATCGTCAATGCAAAGGCACAGGCACAGATGTATTATCGGATTCAGGATATTCTGACAGAGGAGGAGGCAGATGTGTTCCGCAGGGGGCGCAATGCAAAATCCTTCACTGTGCCGAAAAATGCCGATTTGATGGATTATCGCCATGCAACAGGCTTAGAAGCGCTCTTTGGCTACCTTTATCTCAAGGGAGAAAAGGAACGCGCAGTCGAATTGTTCAAGCTTGGTATGGCAGAAAAATTAGAAAAGTAATTGCAAAACAAAGCCGAAGGGAGGGGCGGAATGCCTCTGAAAGTCCCCTCGGCTTTATGCTGTATGAATAAAACCGTAAAAAATAGGCTAGGAGGGGCGTTTTTGGAACGAGAAAAAAGACGGGAAAGAGAATTGAATGAAAACCAGCTGGAAGGCAGAAATGCCGTGCTGGAGGTGCTGCGCAGCGGCAGAGATATCGAGAAAATCATGGTGCAGAAGGGCAACGTGGAAGGCACGATTAAGCGCATTGTCGCACAGGCGGCAGAAAAAGGTGTTGTCATTCAGGAGGTAAGCCGCCAGAAGCTGGACGAGCTTTCCCAGACAAAGAACCATCAGGGCGTGATTGCGCTGGTTTCCGCGCATGATTATGTAGAGGTGGAGGATATTCTTGCAGCAGCAAGGGCAAAGGGCGAAGATCCCTTCATCATCCTTCTGGACGGCATCACAGATCCGCATAATCTGGGCGCAATCCTCAGAACGGCGGAATGTGCCGGCGCACATGGCGTGATTATCCCCAAGCGCCGCTCTGTCGGGCTGAATGCAACAGTCGGGAAAACCTCCGCAGGTGCGATTGAATATATGCCCGTGGCAAGAGTGACAAATCTTGTGAAAACCATGGAGCAGCTCAAGAAGGAATGTCTTTGGTTTGCCTGCGCGGATATGGGCGAAAATGACCACTTCGATACCAATCTGAAAGGCCCCATCGGTCTGGTCATCGGCAGTGAGGGCGAGGGTGTCAGCAGATTGGTGAAGGAAAACTGCGACTTTACCGCATCCATCCCTATGTATGGGAAAATTTCTTCCCTGAATGCCTCTGTTGCGGCAGCGCTGCTGATGTATGAGGTTGTGCGCCAGAGAAATTATAGTAAATAATATTCTCCCTTGGCAGGGGGGCAGGGGGACAGCGTCCCCCAGAGAGAAAGGAGGGGAATCTGTTGGCAAAGGAATTTCTGCTTGTGGATGGCTATAATATCATCCACGCCTGGAGCGAATTGAGAGAACTGGTGGAGGATGTCAGTCTGGAAAGTGCCCGTCAGCGGCTGATGGATATCCTCTCGAATTATAAAGGAACCAAGCAGGCAACGATTATTCTGGTGTTCGATGGTTATCTGGTCAAGGGCAATATCGGCACCGTCTATGAATATAATAATATTTTCGTGGTCTATACCAAAGAAGCGGAAACCGCCGACCATTATATCGAGCGTGTCGTAACCTCCATGCCGAAGCATTATAAGGTGCGCGTGGCAACGGGGGATGGTCTGGAACAGCTGATTATTTACGGGCAGGGTGCCATCCGCATGACGGCAAGGGAACTTTGGAATGAGGTCACTGCCGCCGAAACGGAGCTGCGTGAACGCTTTATCCAGAATAGACCGCCAAAAAATAATATTCTGGCAGATCATCTGGATGAGGAAGCCTTGGCATGGTTTGAAGCACTGCGGCGGAAAAAATAAACAACAACGGAGAATTTTTTATGGCAGGAACAACAAAAGAACAGAAATATGCGACAACAAAGGATGAGGAGCTGGTGTTGCTGGCGCAGAGCGGTGACGATGCGGCACAGGATTTTTTGTTGGATAAATATAAATTTTTGGTGCGCGCAAAATCGAGAGCCTATTTTCTAATTGGTGCGGATAATGAGGACATCATCCAGGAAGGCATGATTGGACTGTATAAGGCGGTGCGTGATTATAATGAGGAAAAAAACGCATCCTTCCGCAGCTTTGCGGAGCTTTGTGTCAACCGCCAGATGATTACGGCGATTAAGGCGGCAACCAGACAGAAGCATCAGCCGCTCAATTCCTATGTTTCTCTGAATAAACCCGTTTATGAGGAGGAATCCGAGCAGACCGATATGGATCTTTTGCAGAGCGGTGCGTTGCTCAATCCCGAGGTGCTTTTAATCGGGCAGGAAAATAAAAGCTTTCTGGAGCATCAGATGATGAAAAAGCTCAGCAGCTTTGAAACTAGAGTGCTTGTGCTTTATCTGCAGGGCAGAAGCTATTTTGAAATTGCACATGTTCTGGATAAACCCGAAAAATCCATTGATAACGCCCTTCAGCGCGTCAAG
>JBNMGO010000076.1:0-6277 GCA_050872285.1 Anaerotignum sp. | reverse complement strand
TGACGGGTGAGGAAACCATTTTCATCACCACCCATGAGATTGACGAAATCGAGAATTTCATCGACCGCGCGCTGATTCTCAAAAATGGCGAAATCGCGGCGGATGTGCAGCTGGATGATTTGCGCCGACAGGGCAAAAGCCTCCAAAGCCTGATGAAAGAAGTCACAGGCTATCAGGAGGGCAGCTTTACAGAATTACTATAATTAAGTCGAAATCAGGATTTCGACTTGTTGAAACAGAAGAATAAACAGACGAGTTCCATCAGCTTAAAAGCTTTGAAACTCGCTGTTTTCCTCGGCGGAACTGAATTCCGCCTGCGGATTTTATTCAGGAAACCACTTACCGCCCAAGAAGGGGCGGCAGGCGAAGCCTGCTTTGCGTAGCAAAGTAATGAACAGTTCGTTTCACGAACCTTTCCGCGGCATAAAATACAGTCCGAAAGGGATACTTCAGTATCCCTTTTTCCATGCAAAAAAATGTAAAATATTTCATATAGAATCATTGACAGACAGAGTTAGCCATGGTATACTCAACAATCGGGTTGGGAAATAAATATTTTCTAAATAATCAATTTTTCTCAATAAGAAAGGGTTGACAGAGAAAATTACTCGTGGTAAACTCTATTTAAATTAGTTATAACTAACAAAATGAAGGGGAGGATCCAATGAACCTGACACATGTGCAAGAAGGCGCAGAACATATCGTCAAGGCAATTGTGACAGATGATGAAGAAATGGATGCATTTCTTTTTTCTTTGGGCTGCTATGCAGGCGAACCCATTACAGTAGTAAGACGTGTAAAGGGCGGCTGTGTAGTATCTATTAAAGATGGTCGCTATAATATCGACAATCATCTGGCAGAAGCCATTGAGGTAGAATGAAAGAATAAAGTATAAGTGGTGGAGTTTTTCACCACATATATTTTGTGCTTAGGTTAGATTCAGCTAACTGAAAGCGGGAAAACAAAGGAGTAGAAAGACGATCAAAAAGATCACAGGAGGAACAGAAAAATGAGAATTGCATTGGCGGGGAATCCCAACAGCGGTAAGACCACCATGTACAATGCGCTCACAGGCAGAAATGAACGTGTTGGTAACTGGGCTGGTGTTACGGTAGACAAAAAGGAATATCACATCAAGAAGAATTTCTATGATGGCGGAGAAGAACTGATTGCAGTCGATCTGCCCGGTGCTTACTCCATGTCTCCTTTCACATCTGAGGAGAGTATCACAAGTACTTATGTTAAAAATGAACATCCCGATGTTATCATCAATATCGTGGATGCAACAAACCTGAGCCGTTCCCTGTTCTTTACAACACAGCTGCTGGAACTGGGTATTCCCGTTGTTGTTGCATTGAACAAGAGCGATATCAATGAAAAGAAGGAAACAAAGATTGATGAAAAGCTGCTCTCCGAAAAGCTGGGCTGCCCCGTTATCAAAACTGTTTCCGTTACCGCATCCGATAAGGGTCTGCAGGAGGTTGTAAAGGCAGCCGCAGCGCAGAAGGGCAAAGACCAGAAGGCTCCCTACTGGGAAGGCAATGTAGACCTGACCGATAAGGACGCAGTAACAGAATCCGACAGAAAGCGTTTTGAATTCGTAAACGGCGTTGTAAAACAGGTTGAAACAAGAAAGATTCTGACAAGAGAGAAAAACAGCCAGGATAAGCTGGATGCCATTCTGACAAACCCTGTCGGCGGTATCCTGATTTTCATCGTTGTAATGTTCCTGGTATTCAATATTTCCCAGTCTCAGCTGGGGCCTTATCTGGCAGATATCCTGACAGGCTGGATTGAAACCTTCCAGGGATTCGTTGCAGATAAGCTTTCGGGCGCATCTCCCTTCATGCAGGCACTGGTAGCAGATGGTATCGTTGGCGGTGTTGGTGCCGTTGTCGGCTTCCTGCCTCTGGTAATGGTAATGTATTTCCTGATGGCTCTTCTGGAAGACTGCGGCTACATGGCGCGTGTATCCATGGTTCTGGACCCCATCTTCAAAAAAGTTGGTCTGTCCGGTAAATCCGTAATCTCCTTCGTTATCGGTACCGGTTGTGCTATCCCCGGTGTTATGGCAGCTCGTACCATCAGAAACGAAAGAGAACGTAGAGTAACAGCAATGCTGACATCCTTCATGCCTTGTGGTGCGAAGCTGCCCGTAATCGCGCTGTTCGCAGGTGCATTTTTCTCTGATGCATCTTGGGTTGGTACTCTGATGTACTTCGTAGGTATTATTCTGATTTTCATCGGCGCACTGCTGATTAACAAAATTGCAGGTCATAAGGTAAGAAAATCCTTCTTTATTATGGAACTGCCCGAATACAAAATCCCCAGCCTGAAAAGAGCATTCTATTCCATGTGCTCTCGTGGTAAGGCTTATATCGTAAAAGCAGGTACAGTTATCCTGGTATGTAACACAGTTGTACAGATTATGCAGTCCTTCACATGGCAGTTGCAGCTGGTAGAAGAAGGTATGGAACATACATCCATTCTGGCTTCCATCGCTTCTCCCTTCGCAATCCTGCTGATCCCTCTGGGCTTCGGCGCATGGCAGCTGGCAGCAGCAGCAATCACAGGCTTCATCGCAAAGGAAAACGTAGTTGGTACTCTGGCAGTTTGCTATGGTGTAACAAACTTCATTGATACAGAAGAACTGGCACTGGTAGGCGGCGGCAACCAGGTTGCAACTATCATGGGTCTGACAAAGGTAGCAGCTCTGGCATACCTGATGTTCAACCTGTACACACCTCCCTGCTTCGCAGCAATGGGTGCGATGAACTCCGAAATCAAGAGCAAAAAGTGGCTGTTCGGCGGCATCGGTCTGCAGTTCGCAACAGGCTACACAATCGCATTCTTCGTATACCAGATTGGTACACTGATCACAACAGGCTCTCTGGGCAATGGCTTCATCCCCGGTCTGATTGCGGTTATCGTAATCGTTGCAATCATTGCACACCTGATTGTGAAAGCAAACAAGAGCATTGCAGAAGAATATGCGCTGGGCAATAACATGAGCAGCGGCGCAAAGAGCGCGTAAGTTCGCATAAAAAGGAGTCTTAAGTATGATAGATTTTATCGTTGGTTTATTAGTGGTAATTATCGTTGGTGCAGCATTGCTCTACATCAGAAAAGAAAAGAAGAAAGGCGTATGCGTAGGTTGCCCGTATTCCATCCGTCGCCAGAAGCATCATCCCGATGATTCTGACCACAGCTGTGGCTGTCATACAGACAAATAAACATAGAATCCCCTTTCGCCTCTTGCAGGAATTTCCTGTGAGGGGCTTTTTATATGCCCGTTTTGCAAAATGGCAGTAAGGAGAAGGGGCGGAATCAGTGAGAGCATGAGATCCTGCCGAAGCAAGAGAAATTCGCATATAAAACATGCTAATTCCTTATAAAATACCCATCTCGCTCGCTCCATAACAGCCCCTCTGGCAGCTGTTTCTGCTGTGGTCTGACTTCGCAGTCATCCGAAAACGAAACCCTCTCTGGCAGCCACAGAGAACGCCGAGCAAAAAGCCCTCTCAATCAATCAAAGCAAATCCCCTCTACAGCAGCACCGCCTTCCGGAGAAAAAGAGGAGGCTGTAACTGCCTATGCCGGGAACGCCGCCCCAAAGCGAAGGGAAGAAAGGGCAGAGAGGTAAAAAGACAAAACAAAAACGAGCCCGTTTGGACTCGTTTTCGTATTTAGAGAGATAATAGAGTTTAAATTTAAGAGAGTTTATTTGAGGAGTTTTTTTATAGAAACATCTGAGTCAGATGCTATCTAACGAATTAGTATGCGCCGAAGCCTTCGCCAAATGCTGTGCACTGCACTTTTGCATCACCATCGGGGAAGCCGTTTACCATCAGACCATCGTCATACAGGTTAGCGCCTGCTTTTGTTGTTCTTTCAGCCCAGTCGCGCATCCACTGACCGTCGCCCCAGCCGTAGGAACCAAACAGAGCAACCTTTTTGCCGCCCAGCTTGCCTTCGATAGAGGAGAAGAAAGGATCGAATTCGCCTTCTTCCAGAACTTCGTCACCCATTGCAGGGCAGCCGAAAGCGATTTTGTCGTATTCTGCGATATCGCCTGTGAACTGATCTACGGAGTACAGCTCTGTGCCTTCGCCCATGCCTGCGGCGATTGCACTTGCCATTGTTGCTGTGTTGCCTGTGCCGCTCCAATAGATAACTGCTTTTTTCATAATGTTTTGCCTCCTAAGATGTAATTTTTGAGATGTAATTGTGGTTTTATATCGCTGCGCCGGTGCGTGCCGGTGTCAAAAGAGACACAATATCTGCACCTGCGGAAGCTTGCTCCATGAGTCTTTTTCTGCATCTGGCATAGCTGCGGAATGTACGCAGAGCGGCTTTGCCGTCCCCGTAAACCTTCCAGTCGCCAACCAGCTTGTAGTTATGCCCTTTTTCACGAATAAAGGCGAAAACGTCCTCTGCGGGGTAGCCGAAGAAGAACCCAACCTCGTGCGGAAATTCCGCGCCCTGAATGATATGCTGACGCAGGATGCACAGGGTTTCGTAAAGGGATGCTTCCTCGTCCAGTGTTTCAGGGTAGCCCTGCTTGATGAGGAATTCCTTTACAGCAGGCTGCTTGAAATAATGCAGCATCATATCCTTGCGGTAAACAAGAAGATATACCCGCTGTTTTTTGCAGTAAAGATATTCAACGGAAATGCCCAGAGGGGCAAGTTCTTTTTTATATCTGTCAATTTCCTTGCGATAATCTGTCAGGCAGTTAATCGAGAAGGAGAACAGGTTTGCCTGCTTTCTGCCCAGAAGGGCGGGGGAGGCAAAGTATAACAGGTCTTTTTCAAAATCAGACATGAAGTACCTCCTTATTAGTTAGCTATCGCTAACCATTGGTGAAAAAAATATAACTCAGGCACAACAATATTGACCCAGAATACGCTTTAATGCAGAAGAAGAACTGCTGTGACAGCGCTCAATGGTGATATTGTTTTTTTCTGCCTCCTGTACCGCGCCGTTTACCATGATGTGGGAAACCGTGCTGGTGAAAAGGATAATCAAATCCGCCTGACCAATCTGTCCTTTGAAATTGCCGGGCAGCTGTGTAAATACTTTTCCCTTACAGTTGAATTTTTTGCAAATATCCATGTATTGACGAACCATTCTGTCGTGCCCGCCTACAATGACAACGCTCATGAGGATGACCTCCTTTCAAGATTAGTTAGCTATAGCTAACTTATGAACCTATGATAGCATGTGAAAAAACGAATGTCAAGCAATTCCTAGGGAATTTATGTGAAAAAGATTCTCAAAAAGCGCCTTCATTGAGAATTGCTCATATTTTTCGGGAAAGCAGAGAAACTAAGAAAAATGATTTTCGGGAGGGAAAACAAATGATAGAGAGAAAAGTGATTCTGAAAAATCAGACGGGGCTGCATGCGCGCCCGGCGTCCGAATTGGTTGCCTTCGCAAAGGAACTGCCCTGTAAGGTCTATCTGGAGCATAACGGCAAGCGCGCCGCGGCAGACAGCATTTTGCAGCTTCTTGCTCTGGGTGCAAAGGAAGGCAGTGAGCTTGTGCTCTCTGCGGATGGCGAAGGGGATAAACATTCTGTGGAAAAACTGGAAGCCTTTCTGGCAATTCTGGAGGGATAAGCATGGAGGAAATCAGAACGGAACAGCAGGGCAGCGGCGGCATTGCCATCGGGAAAGCCTTTCTGCTGAAACAGCCCGATTTAACGGCGGAGCGGCGCGAAATCACCGCGGAGGAAACGGAGAAGGAGCAGGCGGCATTTCGGCGTGCGGCGGAGCAGGCGCGCGAAGCACTGCGCCCTTTGGCGCGGACAAATGCTATTTTTGCCGCCCATCTGGATATGGCGGAGGATGCTACGCTTTTGCAGGGGGTGGAAGAAAAAATTGCCGCAGGGAAAAATGCAGAATGGGCGTTGGAGGAGGAAACGGAGGAGCTTTCGGGGATGCTCGAAAGTCTGGAGGATGCCTATCTGCGCGAGCGTGCGGCAGATGTGCGTGATGTCTGCCGGCGGATGATGGCGGCTCTGAAGGGTGTCGCAGAGGCTTCCTTTGAAAATATCACCGAAAAGGTCATACTCTTTGCAGAGGAGCTTCATCCTTCTGATACCGCTAAGATGGATTTTCGATACATCAGGGGCATGGTGACGGAAAAGGGCGGCATGACAAGCCATGTTGCGATTCTCGCGCGCAGTCTGGAAATCCCTGCCCTTCTGGGGATGGAAGGGATTCTCACAAAGGCACAGGAGGGTGAAACCGTCATTCTGGATGGGAAGGAAGGG
>JBNMGO010000046.1:0-7654 GCA_050872285.1 Anaerotignum sp. | reverse complement strand
TCTGATACGCCGCCAAATCCGCAGGCTGGCTGTTGGAAAGCCCATAAGTACGGATTTTCCCTTCTCTGACCAGATCCTCCAGCGCACCAACGGTTTCTTCCACAGGAAAGCTGCCGCAGACATAATGCACAATCACGGAATCCAGATAATCCGCCTGCATTCTACGCGGAGAATCCTCCACGTCCTTTTTCACTGCCGCCGCACGGGTATCGTTGTTCACGGTATATCCGTCCCGTTCATAATGGAAATTGCCGCCCTCGTTTCTCCAGTTCAGGGAGCATTTGCTTTGCAGAATAAAATCCTGCCGTCTGCCCTTCAATGCCTTGCCGAGCAGCTCCTCGCTCGCGCCTGTGCCGTAAACCGGTGCCGTATCAATATAATTCACACCATGCTCCCGACAGATGTCCAGCAGATTTTTCGTATCCTCTACCGTAGAATCTCTGTCTGTCCAGACACTGCCGCCGCCAAGTCCCCATGTACCTAATGTAATCACAGAAACATCGATATCCGTATTGCCAAGCTTCTGATATTTCATTGCTATCCCTCCGTTTATTTTGAAAGCTGCTTACAGTATATCATAATTCTACAGAATCTGAGGTTATAATTTTTCAATATCCCGAATCAGCGCATCCACCGCAGACGCATCTGTACTCCAACTGGTGCAGAAACGGACACAGATATGCTTTTCGTCTACCTCATGGCTGAATTCAAACACATATCTCTCCGCCAAAGCCGCCGCCTGCGTCCGCCGCAGAACTACAAACTGCTGATTCGTCACGCTGTCCATCCAGAACGGGATACCCTTCGTCTGAAATGCCTGTTTGATGCGCATTGCCTGCCGATTCGCCTCTGCGGCAAGCTTGAAATAAAGCCCATCCCGAAACAGCGTATCAAACTGCAAGCCTAACAGCCATCCCTTTGCAAGCATACCGCCGACCTGTTTCAGGTATGTACGGAAATGGTCGCGAAGGTCAGGATGCCGAAGGACAACCGCTTCCCCGAAAAGTGCGCCGCACTTCGTTCCGCCGATAGAAAATACATCCGTCAGTGCCGCAAGGTCTGCCAGAGTCACATCGCATCCCTCCGCCGTCAGACCATACGCCAGACGCGCACCATCCACATACAGATACATCCCATATTTCCGACAGACCTCATGTATCTCCGTCAGTTCCTTTTTGGAATAAATCGTCCCATATTCCGAAGGGAAAGAAAGAAATACCATTTTCGGCTGTGTCAGATAGTCCGCATCGCCGCTTTCTTTATAATGCTCTGCCTCTTTCGCAATATCTGCCGCTGTCAGCTTGCCGTCCACCGCAGGCAATACATGAATCTTATGACCGGTACGCTCCACTGCGCCTGCCTCATGGTTATTGATATGCCCGGTATCTGCGCTGATAACGCCCTGATACGGACGAAGTGCCGCGGCAATAACGGTATAATTCACCTGCGTACCGCCCAACATGAAATGAATTTCCACATCCGCGCCGCCCAGATGCTCCCGTATGCGGTCTGCCCCTCTCTGACACCATTCATCCAGACCATATCCCGGATATTCCGTATTGTTTGTTTCCTGTAGTGCCTCAAGAACAGCAGGATGCGCCCCTCTGCAGTAATCATTGTTTAAACGAATCATATATATTGCACCTCCATTTGTAGTCAATACAATTTTTTCTTCTTTTTCCCGTCCGACGGATGCCTTCTCATTTCGTCCAATACCTTGATAAATCTGTATTCGCACGCTTTTTCTTTCTCTTTTTCTGATTGCATTATAGTTCCTGCGGCAGTATAATGAATATCAGAATATTCTTAATTTTATTATATATATTGAGGTAATCAATGGATTTTCATCATACGAAAGGCAAAGCAAAAAAATTAAATATCGTAGAAGGGCAACTGGAACGAATCGAACCCGATATTGGAACTTTCCCCCTGGAATTTTCCAAGCAGGTCTTTTCCCCCGATACCTATGAGCTGATTGACTGGCACTGGCATACAGGCGTGCAGTTCTGTTATGTCACAAGGGGCAGCTTTCAATTTAAGGTCGTACGGGATGAAATCCATCTGGCGGAGGGCGAGGGCATCTTCATCAATGCCAAACAGGTGCATACTGCCTATCCCAAGCAAATCTACGGCGAATATCTCTGTCTGAACCTTTCGCCGTATCTGTTGGGATTGGAAGGCAGTGCTCTATTCCAGCAGTATATGGCACCGATTTTGTTCCAGACCTCTGTCAGCTATCAGCTATTGCGCCGTTCCGATTCTCATACACATAAGGCTTTACAACTGTTGGCACAGTGCAGCCACGAGGCGGAGCGTGCGGAGGGTACATATAATCTTTCCCTTCTGGCGCATCTGCTCCTGCTCTGGAATGAATTGCTGAAAAATTTCCCAATCTCTCCAAAACAGGGGAATTGGCAGGATGGTTCCATGCACAACAGCCGTATGCAGGAAATTCTGACCTATCTGCAAACACACTATACGCAGAAAATCACTTTACAGGCGGTTGCGGATGCCGTTCACCTCAGCCGCAGTGAATGCTCCCGCTTTTTCCACACCGTATCGGGACAATCCCTGTTCCAATATCTGACAGAACTGCGCATCAACCGCAGTATCGAACTTCTGGCGCATACCAATAAAAGCATTACCGAAATCGCATACGAAACAGGCTTCAGCAGCCAAAGCTATTTTACACAACGTTTTCGTCTGTACAAGGGCATCTCCCCCGAACAATTCCGCAAAACATTATTCACAAAAGAATAGCACACAAAAAGTCGAAGGCGTATCTCAGATATTCTTTCGGCTTCTTTTTTCTCACAGCACACACCGTCGCAGGTGGTCAATCACAATCCGCATCGGCTCGGAAACCCATTTTTCCCGATGGTGCAGCAGCTGCGTCCAGATTTCAATTTCCATTTCGGGCACGTTCAGATAGCAAAGCGTCCCCTTCTCGATATACGGCTTCGTAATATAATCAGGCAGAAGCGCAAGCCCTGCATTCTGCTCCACCAAAGACGCAATCAGCCCTGCATTGCCGCTGACAAAAACAGGCTGAATCTCCAAAGAATGTGCCGCCAGCTTTTCATCCAGCATCCGGCGGTAACTCATGCCCTTTTCTGTCAGCAGAAACGGCTGCTTCACCAACTCCGTCAGCGAAATGGCATCCCTTGTAGCAAGCGCATTTCCTGCCGCGCAGACAAAATGCACCCCGATGCGGCTTTCCTGCTGAATCACATAATTCGTATCATAAATATGGTTATCCAGCGTATATACAATATCCGCTTCGTTCTGGTTCAGCAGACGGAACATCTCCTGCGTACCCAGCGGAAATGCACTCCAGCATAATGCCGGGATATTTGCGGTGCAGCTCCGGGAAAATGCGCCGAATCACTTCGCTGCTCAAAGAATCCGCAATCGCCAGACGCACACGCCCATGCACCTTCGTTTCCGTTTTTGTTTCCTCCTGGAAATTTTCCAATAATTCGTTAATTTTATAGGCAGAGCGCAGCAGACGAATCCCATGCTCCGTCAAGGTAACCGTGCGGTTGATTCTCTCAAATAAAGGCACGCCCAGTTCGTTTTCCAACTGACGAATCTGAAAGGAAACCGTCGATTGGGAATAGCCCAGCTTGTCCCCTGCCTTTGTAAAGCTGCGCAGCTCCGCCACATGTATGAAAGTAACCAGATTTTTGATATCCATAATTGCTCCTTTTTCTCGATTCTGCAAAGTCTCTGCTTCCACTCTATCCGAAATACAGCAAAAAATCAAGACAGAGTCTGCCTTGATTTTTGTTTCCTTTTCCGATTGAAAAGCTATTGCATTTTACCCCCGTTTGTAGCATAATAAAGATAAGAGGAACAACCGCCCACAAGGTGGGTTGACCTATTGGAGAAATGACATAGAAAGCCACCCCGCAACCGGTCAAAGTATTAGGGTGGTTTTTCTATGCCATAAAGCTTATCTGAGATTCAAAAATATGAATGTCAGCAATGCCAAAAGAAATGTCCCAAAAGACATTAAGTCCTTAAAGTCAAATTTCATCAGCATCACCCCCATTCTATGTAGAATGAAGGTCAAGCCACCCTGTACACGATTGTTCCATTTTTAAATTGTATCACGCCGATGCATAAAAAACAAGCAAACAAAAAAGAGCCCTTCGGCTCTTTTTCTTTTATACTTCCATAATAATCGGCAAAATCATCGGACTTCTCTTCGTCTTCTGCCAGATATAATTTTTCAGTGTATCTTTAATCACACCCTTGATATAATTCCAGCTTGTGATATTCTTTTCCTCGCATTTCAGCAGCGCATCCAGCACACAGGCGCGCGCCTCATCCATCAGATTTTCCGCCTCGCGGACATACACAAAACCTCTGGAAATAATATCGGGACCGGAAACAATCGTCCCCATCTCTCGGTCCATGGAAACCACGACAACCATCAGACCATCCTGAGACAGGTGCTTTCTGTCGCGCAGAACAATATTGCCGACATCGCCGACACCCAGACCATCTACCATAATCTGCCCTACGGGAACAGTGCCTGTCACCTTCGCTTCGTTCTTATTCACCTCAAGCACCTCGCCCAGCTTCATCACGAAGATGTCATTTTTATCCATCCCCATGGAAATCGCCAGATCCTTATGGCAGGAAAGGTGCATAAATTCCCCATGGACGGGCATGAAGAATTTCGGTTTTGTCAGCGCCAGCATCAGCTTCAGCTCCTCCTGACGGGCGTGACCGGAAACATGGATATCCTCGATATCCCCATAAACCACATTTGCGCCCTTTTTCAGCAGCTCATTCACCACGCGGGAA
The DNA here is from genome assembly GCA_050872285.1 of Anaerotignum sp. Classification (GTDB taxonomy): domain Bacteria; phylum Bacillota; class Clostridia; order Lachnospirales; family Anaerotignaceae; genus Anaerotignum_A. Next base: position 2,839 of record JBNMGO010000046.1, on the reverse strand, counting down.
ATGCTCTTTTCATTCCCGGGAATCGCAGATGCGCTGATGATGATTTTATCATCGGGCTTTACGTTAATCTGCTTATGCTCGCCGGATGCGATACGGGACAGGGCGGACATCGTTTCCCCCTGGCTGCCTGTTGTAATGATAACAAGCTGATCGTCCCGATAATTTCTCGTTTCGTTAATATCAATCAGTGTTCTGGGCGGAATCCAGAGGTAATCCAGTTCAGATGCCGTCTTTACCGCATTGACCATGCTGCGTCCGATAATGGCAACCTTTCTGCCGTACATATACGCCGCATTGATAACCTGCTGAATACGATGGATATTCGAGGAGAAGGTCGCAACCATGATACGGTTCTTCGGTGTTTCCTCGAAAATCTTCTCGAACACCTTCCCCACATTCTTTTCGGACATGGTGAAGCCCTTTCTCTCTGCGTTGGTGCTGTCGCTCATCAGCAGCAGAACGCCTTCCTTGCCCAGTGCCGCAAACCGCTGTAAGTCAATCACTTCGCCGTCAATGGGGGTATAGTCCACCTTAAAGTCACCCGTATGCACCACAACACCCACAGGTGTATGGATTGCCAGTGCAACCGCGTCTGCGATAGAGTGGTTCGTATGGATAAATTCCACAACCATCTGTCCCAGCTTTACCTTTTCTCCGGGTACAACCGTATGTCTTGTTGTAGAATCCAGCATTTTATGCTCTCTCAGCTTGTTTTCCAACAGACCCAGTGTCAGCAGTGTCCCGAATACAGGTACGTTAATCTGCTTGAGGATATAGGGCAGTGCCCCGATATGATCCTCATGTCCGTGTGTTAATACAATCCCTCTGATTTTGTCAATGTTTTTTGTCAAATAAGTCACGTCAGGGATAACCAGATCGATTCCCAGCATGTCATCCTCAGGGAATGCAAGACCGCAGTCGATGATGATGATATCATCGCCGTATTCCAGAACCGTCATATTTTTACCGATTTCGTCCAGACCGCCCAGCGCGATCACCTTCAGGTTCATCTTGGGCTTTGCCTTTGCACGGCTCTTTGTGCGCTGCTTGGGCTTTGCTGCCGGTTTCGCTGCTGTCTTTGCAGCCGGCTCTTTTTTCGCCTTCGGCTCTGCCTTTGCCTTGCCTTCCGCCTTTATCTTTGCTGTTCTCGTTTTGGTTTCCTTCGTGGAATCCTTTCCGTTTGTCTCCTTTGCGGATTTTCTTTCTGCCAAAAAACACACCTCCTTTTCTGTTTTCTCTGTCATTTTCTTTATAGTATGGCGTAAAAAAGTTCTCTTTAAACGGCAGAAGCAGTGTCCCTTTTCCAAAAAAGGGCAAACGGAAAAAGAGCAGTCGATGCTCAACGATTGCAAAAACATTTCCGCCCCGTTTTTTCCAATCCGATGAGTGCTGCTGTTTTTTCCTTCCGTATTCTGCTGTTTCTTTTTCCGCTCATTTTTGTATAGAAAGGGATTTTTGCGGACTGCAAAAAATCACCCTAATACATTCGTCAATCAGTCATCCGTTTCTACGGTATAATCCTCTGCCTTCTGTGCGAACAGGTCTGCCACGCGGTCAAATTCCGCGTCATCTTCCACCAGTTCATAGGTCACATCGTCTGTATTGATGGAAACCTCCTTCAGAATGATGGCATCTGTCTCATCATCATCCATCAGCTCTGTTTCTACTACCAGAAGATAGCGTTCGCCGCCGCAGGCAACATTATCAATGATGGAAAATTCCACATCGTCACCATTTTCGTCTGTCATGGTAACTACTTCAAATTCCAGATCATTGATTTCATCATAAATATCAGCCATAAAATTTCTCCTCGATTCTTATTCTCTCGCCTTGCTGTCAAGATAGCCCTGCAAAATATGCACCGCCGCCATCTTGTCAATGACGCTTTTTCTCTGATTATGGTTCAGCCCACCCTCGCGCAGGGAACGTTCCGCCGCAATGGTGCTGAATCTTTCGTCCCAGAGCAGAACCTCTGCCTTGGGAAATCTTCTTCTGATGCGCTCACAGAAATCCTTTGTCTTCACGCATCTGTCCCCCTCAGAGCCATCCAGATTTTTCGGATAGCCCAGAACGATTGTCTCTGCCTGGTATTGTTCCACCAGTTCCGCCAGTCTACGCATACATTTCTTAAATTCCATGGGATTTTCCCTGCGGATAATCTCCACGCCCTGTGCCGTCCAGCCGAAGGGGTCGCTGACCGCCACACCAATGGTTTTGTCGCCAAAATCCAAACCTAAAATACGCAATTCGGTTCCTCTTTCTTTTTCCCAACGATTATTCGTTGCGGTCTAAATAATCCTTTACCAGTTCTTCCAGCAATTCATCCCGTTCCAGCTTCCGAATCAGCACACGGGCATTCTGGTAGCTTGTGATATAAGTCGGGTCACCGGAAAGGATATAGCCTACAATCTGGTTGACGGGATTATAGCCCTTTTCCCGCAGGGCACTGCTCACTGCCATCAGGATTCGCTTTGCCTCGTTTTCGGGTTCTTTTTCCAATCTGCCGAAATATTGTGTTTCATGTAAATTTGCCATACCTTTCACGCTCCATTCTTGCGGCCTTGCCGCCCCCCTTATATCCAAAAATATATCCAAAAAAATATTCACACAGACCTTGCGCCTGTTTCTCTGAAAAAAGTAGTTATTTCTATGATACCCGAAATAAAACACGATTGCAACTATATTCTCTTTACATAATGATTACAAATTCATCTGCTCAACACTCAGCCTCGCCGAACAGCACCTCGCCCTCCGCCTTCGTGATGTGCGTTTTGCAGATGCAGCTGGTCAAATCCTTCTCGCTTTTGCCATGCACCTTGATATAGTTGGTGGTATGCCC
>JBNMGO010000156.1:0-4116 GCA_050872285.1 Anaerotignum sp. | reverse complement strand
TCTGATAGAGCGAAGTTAAAGGGGGCAAAAATATGAAGAGAAGAAAAGTGATTCTGAGCGTGGTGCTTCTGTTATCTGTTGCGACGGGCTGTGCGGCAGGGGAGGCGAAGGGGCTTTCTGACAGCAAAAGCCGCATGAGCCTCTCCCAGCAGATTGCGAAATGCAACAGCAAGGAAAGCGCGATTTCCATTGCGGAGAACGGCATAGCGAAGATATTCGGGGCGAACAAATACGGTCTGGAAGGGGACGCATCCTATAATCAGGACAGCAGTATTCAGCCGGACGGTTGGTTTGTGCAGCTTTACGATGGGGATTGGGATTATGCTGTCTGGATTACGGAGGACAAAAACCGCATCCATTTTGTCAGAGGCGGTGAAGCGCATCCGTTGGAGTTTATTTCCGTGCAGGAGATGAAGGAGATTACCGAGAGCGAGGAAATACTGGATGCTGCCAAGGCACTGATTACGGAGCAGTTGGGGGATGACAGGGAAATTCGGGACGCATATTTTGATAATACAGAGGAAGGCGCACCGCATAATTCGGTGGATGTGACGCTTGTGATGGAGGATGGGCATATTTATATGCTGACGTTCTACAAGGACGGGACGCTGCGGTCGCTCCTGTATTTGGAATAGTTAAGTCGAAATCAGGATTTCGACTTGTTTAGACAGACGAATAAACCGTAGGTTCCATCGGCTAAAAGCCTTGAAACCTACGGTTTTCCTCGTCGGAAATGAATTCCTCCTGCGGATTCCATTTGGGAAACTGCTTACCACCCAAGAAGGGGTGGCAGGCAAAGCCTGCTTTGCGCAGCAAAGTAATGAACGGATTGTTTCCCAAACCCTTCCGCAATATAAATTTTATTGAGGTGTTGGAGAAAACCAACACCTTTTTTATGTGATTTAACGCCAGTTGAAGGTAGCCATGCCATAGATATAGATGAAGGCAATCATCCCGGGCAGGACGAAGCGGAAAATCGGCTTCATCCAGGGGCGCACCTTCAAGCCCTTGCCCATATTGGCTTCTGCGAGGAAGTTATCCCAGCCCCAGCCGAACTTATTGCAGCAGAAGAGGGCAAGCACCAGAGAGCCAAGCGGCAGGATATTATTGGAAACAAAGAAGTCCCAGAAATCCAGCCATGTAGAGCCTTCCGCGAAGGGCTGGAAATGGATGATGCTGAAGCCAAGTGCAGTTGTCAGCGCAAGCAGGAAGATGCCGATGCCGCAGATGACACTGCCCTTCGGGCGAGACCAGCCTGTCAGCTCACGAATCATGGCAAGGATATTTTCACATACGCCAAGTACGGTAGACAATGCCGCAAACACCATGAACAGGAAGAACAGAGAGCCCCAGATGCGTCCGCCGGGCATGTTATTGAAAACAGCCGCCATGGTATCGAACAGCAGGCTCGGCCCTGCGGTTACTTCGAGGTTATAGGTGAAGCAGGCAGGGAAAATAATGACGCCTGCGAGGAAGGCAACCAGGGAATCCAGAATGATAACATGAACCGCTTCGCCCATCAGGGAGCGTTCCTTGCCGATATAGCTGCCGAAGATTGCCATGCCGCCCATGCCTGTGGACAGGGTGAAGAATGCCTGATTCATTGCGCCAACCACAACGGAGCCTTTGATTTTGGAAAAATCGGGTTTCAGGTAGAAGCTCATGCCCTTGCCTGCACCGCCCAGCAGCAGGCTATGTACTGCCAGCGCGAGCATCAGCACCAGAAGGGCAGTCATCATATATTTCGTGACGCGTTCCAGACCGCCCTGCAGATTAAAGGAAAGAATGAAGAACGCTACAAGCAGTGTGATGAACAGAAACAGCACATTGACCGACGGTGACGATATCATGGCGCCGAAGCCAAGGGTGGCATTATTCCCCGTCAGGAAGCGGAAGAAATAATAGATAATCCAGCCGCTGACAACGGTGTAAAACGCCATCAGCGCGATATTGCCTGCCAGACAGAACCAGCCGAAGATGCCCCATTTCTGCCCGGGCTTCTGCAGCTTTTTATACATGAAAAGGGGGCTTGTCTGCGCGGCTCTCCCGATGGAAAATTCCAGAACAAGGGCAGGAATCCCCAGCACAATCAGACACAGAATATAAACCAGCATGAAGCTACCGCCGCCATTTTGTCCACACATCCATGGAAATTTCCAGACATTCCCGCAGCCAATGGCACAGCCTGCGGAAAGCATAATGAAGCCCAAACGGCTTCCGAGTTGTTCACGTTTCACGAGAGAATACCCCTTTCCTTTCCGTTATTCTGTCCGCCTTGCGGAGAACAGAATGTTTTTCTTTATTGTTTTTGTGAAAAAGTTATAATACATCCATACGAAATATTATATAGAAGAATATAATATTTGTAAAATTGATTGTTTTGCTGTATACTAACGAAAAAATCGTTTGTATAAAAAGGGGTGTCAGAATGAATACCAACAGCTTGAAAACATTTATTGCCGTATGCGAGCATGCAGGCTTTTCCGCGGCAGCAAAGGAACTGGGCTATACGCAGTCGACGGTTTCCTCCCAGATTAAGCAGCTGGAGGCGGAATTACAGGTGCGGTTATTTGACCGCTATTATCACAGAGTCAGCCTGACGGAGGAGGGGATTCTGGTCTTACAACAGGCGCGAAACATCCTCAACGCGCAGGAAAAAATGCTGGCATCCCTGAAATTCGGGGAACGGATTGAGGGGGAAATTCGCCTTGCGATGTCAAGCTCCATCTGCAACCGCTATTTTAAGGAAGATTTTTTGCAGTTTCGCCGCAAATACCCGGGGATACGGGCGGAAATCAAGGAGGGCGGCACAGAGCAGATGTTTGATATGCTGCGGAAAAACGAAGCGGATATTGTATTTACATTGGACAGACATATTTATGATTCCGATTTTATCATCTGCGCCGAGCAGGAGGAACAGGCGCACTTCATTGCGGCGGTTGACCATCCCTTTGCGAAGCGGCGGCTGACCCTGCAGGAATTATGCAGAAATGAATTTGTGCTGACGGAGCGAAAAATGAGCTACCGCGCCATTCTGGATGAAACGCTTGCGTCAAACTCCATGGAAATTCGCCCTGTTCTGGAAATCGGGAACCCGATTCAGATTTGTGAACTGGTGAAAAAAAGCAATCTGCTTTCCTTCCTGCCCGATTTTATTACGGAGGACTATGTGCGGACAGGACAGGTGACGCGTCTTGCCGTGGAGGACACCATGGAAACGGTCTGGACACAGCTGCTGATTCATAAAAATAAGTGGCGTTCCCCTGCGATTCACGCATTTCTTGATTTTTATAAGGATGTCATGCAAAAGAACAGCATTTCGGCAGGAAAATAGCAGAATAACTGAGAAATAAAGGTAGGAAAATCGAATTTTCTGTGGTATAATGTCGAAAATACTTTCGGATTGTTTGAAAATAAGAATAATCAGAACGCAATACAAAAGAAAAAGAGAACAGGGGGAGGAAACATGGCAGACAAAATCAAGGAATTATTGGAGAAAAACGGACAGATGATTATTGATGGGTCGATGTCCACGGCATTGGAGCAGATGGGTGCAAACCTGAACTGCAGCCTCTGGACGGCGCGCGCATTGGTGGATACACCCGAGCTGGTCAAAAAGGTACATACGGACTATTTCAAGGCAGGCGCGGACTGCGGCATTACCTGCAGCTATCAGGCAACCATTCCCGGGCTGATGGAAAACGGCTTCACCCATGAGGAAGCGGCGGAAATCATTGCGAACAGCGTAAAGCTGTTTTTGGAGGCAAGAGAGGAATGGTGGAACGCGGAGGGCAAAGCGCAGGGACGCGCGTATCCCCTGTGTCTGGCAGGCATCGGGCCTTATGGCGCATACCTTGCGGATGGCTCGGAATATCGCGGCAATTACGGCGTATCTGATGAGGTTCTGCGAGAATTTCATAAGGAAAGAATGGAAATTCTCTGGAATGCAGGCGCGGATATTCTGTTAATTGAAACACAGCCTTCTCTGCACGAGGCTCTGATTGAAGCGGAGATTGCAGAGGAGATGGGCGCGGATTACTGGATCAGCTTTTCCTGCAAGGATGAACATCATATCCATGAGGGCAACACGATTGCGGAATGTGCGAAGGTGCTTTC
>JBNMGO010000346.1:0-2013 GCA_050872285.1 Anaerotignum sp. | reverse complement strand
TAGCTGAAATACAGTGCGCCGCTGTCGGTATCCTGTACAGGCTCTGCCCCATATTTTTCCGCAAGCGCATTGGCATCCGCCGTTCTTACCTGTGCAGGCTGTCTGGAATTTTCTTCCCAGTCAAAGCCTCCATTGGAAAAGGCATAGGAAATATTAGGTACATCCCTAAATTTCTCATAAATCTCCCGTAAAAAATCCAAATCCGCCTTCGGCCCAGGTTCTGTTCCGTTTCCGTAAAGGTTATAGCACATCACACTATATTCTGCCCCTTCGGGGAATGTAAGCTTGCTGACGGGCGTACTCGTTTCCAGCACAATCCGCACGCCAATGTCTGCCTTCTTTGCGGCGGCAAGCAGTACTTCCTCAAAATGCAGAAAATACTGCCAAAGCTTCAAATCAGAACGTATTTTTTCATAGTCGATTTCAATGCCGTCATAGCCGTTTTCCTTTGCAAGGGAAACCAGTGCTTCGGCGTGTGCCTTTGCAGCGACTTCATTTCCAAGAAGTTCATACAGAATATCCGTATCCTTCTGCACGGTTTCTCCGTTTGTTTCCACGTCATTTACAACCGAAAGATAGACCTGCATTTCCTTGGTGGTATCCTTATTTCTGATTTTTTTCAGCATACGAGAGGTTGCATCTGGAATCACAACTGCGCCATCCTTGAAATATGCCGCAAACAGGCTGACCTCTGCAATCTCCTCATGTGCTTCTCTGAGGGTATCAATATCCTCTGCACAATCCCAATAAACACTCCAGACAGAAAGCTGGTTCGTTACCTCGGAAAGCGCATTGATTTCCTCTGCTGTAAAGTCCTCGGTCAGGTAATCCACGTCTATCGGCTCTTCCTGCGGCTTTTTGTCTGCACAGCCTGCCAGCAGGACTGCCGCACAGAGCACAGGTAAAATTCTTTTTTTCCAGATTCCTTGTTTTTTCATTTTCTTTCTCCAAATCAATCTCAAAGATTGGTAATAAACCAGTTCAGCACACGATTGAACCCTGTCGCAATCACATCTGCAAGCTTATACAGCCCATGCAGGCGGTTATCGTAGACCTTGCCGTTTTCGCCTGTTATCACAAGGTTCTTGAATACCCCGTCATACACATCGTCTGCCACATTTCTCTGGCTATAGCCCCAGCCGCCCCAGCCGGAACCAAGGGACACACCGCCGCCATCTGTGACAGAAACCGCAAGACTGCCTGTCACATCCTCGCCGTCCACGAACACGCGAATGCTGTCATCCGTAAGGCTGATTCTGAGGTTGGTATCTCCTAATTCGTTAATCTGTATTTCAGGTATGTATTCCCCCGCGCCCTCGGCAACGGATTTTGCATCGGCTTTCTTCGCAGCTCTTTCTGCGCGGTAGAATACAAGGCTGTCCGCGGCGCTGTCCGCAAACCGTCCTCTCATGCGGAATTCTGCGGCAAGGGAATCCCTTCTGTCCTCTTCTGCAGAGGTTCTCTTGTTTTCCGGCACAAGCTCATGCAAATCCATTTCAAATAAATCACTCTTCGCGCCGCCGTTTTTCTCCGAAACCACAAGATGGTTATTCTGCAAAGCAACGGAAATATATTTCTGTTTCTCTGCATCCGCACGCAGATAAATCGTCTGTGTCCCGATTTTATTTCCCTGCAAGTCAACGGAAACCTCCGCATTTTTCACCTCTGCGCCGTCAAGGTTCAGCATCCCTTCGCCCTGCGGCACGCTCGTCAGAATAATGCTGTCCTTTTTATATTCCGCCGCACCGCTTTGCAGCTTCCAGCCTTCCTGATTTTTTTTCGCTCGTTTGCCGCTTCCTGTTACGAAAGTGATTTTGCTTTTCTGTTCCTCCGGAAGGTCAGACTCTATCCGCATCAGCAGATGGTTTGTGTTCCAGTATGCCTGCGGCTGTATTCTGGTCAGGTCATACACAGAGGACGCCTTGGTGTTCCATGCGTAGCCGTCGCGGTTGAAGTTCATTGCGAACAGGTCGGTTATATTTTCCTCATTCACACTGCTGACGCTTGTGTTAT
>JBNMGO010000101.1:0-5542 GCA_050872285.1 Anaerotignum sp. | reverse complement strand
CTTCCTTTGTCATGTTCTGTTTTGTATATTTTTTCGCCGCGGTGCGCTTTTTTCGCTTCGGCGTGCGTGCTTCTCTGTTTTCGCGCAAGGTTTGCCCCTCCTTTTTCGTTGTGTTACAAGCAATTTTCTTTATTTTAAAGGGGTTTTCGGCAAAATACAATTAAGATTGTTTTAAGATGTGCTTTCTGCGAAAAAAATAGCTCAAACCCGAAGGTCTGAGCCGAAAGAATTTCTATGATTTATTGTACCAGAGCGAGAATCTGTTCCACGGGGGCGTAAACCTCGCCATCCACATAGAAGCACTGGATGCCGCTTTCCTTGCCGCCGACAAGCAGCTTGAAATCTGCTTTTTTAGTGACAAGGTGTCCGCTGTTGTCCATGAGCATTTCATTCCCCATGGTGGTAAGGGTTTTGCCGATGGAAAGATTGAGCGTGCCTGTGTCCTTTTTATACTCGGCGGAGAATTTTTTGCCAAGCTGTGCCATCTGCCGCAGAGGAGCATAGGCTGTGCCAAAGATATCAAGGGTCGTCAGCTTTGCTTCCCTGCCATTTACGGTGACGGTTTGCTCTGTGGTCTGTATACTATTCGTAAGCCCAACCCAGGAAAGCTCATAGGGTTTGATGCGGTCGGTATAAATGCCGTCCACGCCTGCGGCAAGAGCATCCTCAAAGATGCGGTAACGATTGACGGTATGCGCATAGACCTTGAGTCCCTTTGCTTTCAGCTTGGAGATATTCTCTTTTTTTGCGCGGTCGATATGCAGGGTGACGGTATCAATACCATTTGCGGCGCAGAAGGACGCGATATCGTCATAATTGGGATTTGCATAAAGATACAGCGTGAAAATCCAGTTTTCAAAGGGATAGATTTCCTTAATCCAACCGAGCATTTCTTTATTATACAGCTGGGGAATGATGCGGTTGAGGATTTCGGGCGCACCGATATTATTTGCGATATTCACCAAATCGCGGAACTGCCGCTGCACCTGCGTTTTATCGGTAGTTTTGGTATCCGTTACAAGGTACATATCGGGGTATTCCTGCATGAGATACATCAAATCGACCGCCGTCATGGGGGTCTGCTCATAGACCGCAGGGGTCGAGGTGAAGGTTTTGGTATCCATCACCAGAGAGCCGCTCGGCTTGATTTCCAGACGATAATAGGAGCCGTCCTTTTCAAAATCATGCCGCACAACGAGGGTGCCGTCCGAGGTATAGGTGAAATCCGCTTCCACGGCGCGGAAACCATTCTGCCAAGAGGTCAGAAACGCTTCCTTGGAATTGGTTTCGATTTTGCCGTCTGCCTCCCCCAAGGCATGGGCAATCAGAGGATTTTTGCTCTGCCAATCCGCCGCAAAGGCAGGCTGTGCCGACGAGATGCCAAGCACAAGCGCCAAAGCAAATGCCGATATTCTTTTTCCTTTCATGCTCTTCTCTCCAATCTTTTCCGGTTTTCCATTGTTTCCCAACAGAAAAACAAAAAAACAGGGATAGACCTCTATCCCTGTTCCCTTGCATTTCTATCATTCGTCTTCGTCATCGAACAGATCATAGAATGTGTTGGATACCTTTTCAAAATCATCATCGCTTTCGATATTCAAAAGCTCGATGCCGTCCTCGTTTTCCTTATATTCATACAGGAGAACGGTTTCATCCTCTAAGGGCAGCAATGCGATATATTCCTTATCGGCAATGCCATCCACTGCAAACACACCAAGGATGCCACATTCCATTTCTGTATCATCATCCAGGGTAAGGGTTAAGGTTTCCATTTCCATTTCTTCGTGTACATGATCGTCATGATCGTGACCGCAGCCACATCCGCAAGTATCGCTCATTCTTGAATCCTCCTTAAAATTATGATTTTCCGCTGAAAGACGGAATCACTGATTGTATATATGATAACCGAAAATCGCGCTTTGGACAATTACTTTTTTTGACTTTTTTGACGGTTTGCCTCTTTTTCCGCAAGTTTTTTCGCTTTTTTGGCAAAGAAGCCCAGACCATCGTCTGCCTGCTTTGCTTTTTTGCCCTTTTTGCCCTGCTTTTTGGACGTTTTTGCCATAGGAAAAGGCTGTTCCTTTGCTTTTTTCTTTTTGGATTTTTTTGGTGCGCCGCCGGTTTCAATGACGAAATCACCGAAATCCTCCAAATCGTCAAATTCGCCCCAACCGTCACCCTCTACCCATTTATCCTCAATGACGGGCTTTTTCTTTTTGATGGGCTTGATGATATCCTTTTTTGTTTTCTGGCTATCGACCAGCTTGCCGAAGGACATTTCCTTCTGCCCGAACTGTAAACCCCATGTTTTTTCGTAGCGGTGAATCCATTTGCGTTCATAGGGGGTGACAATGGTGATGGCGGTGCCTTCCATGCCTTTTCTGCCACAACGCCCTGCACGATGGAGATAATGCGTGGGTTCCTCGGGAACGTCTAAGTTGATGATATGCGTCACACCCTCAATATCCAGACCGCGGGAGCCGATATCGGACGCAACCAAGACGTGGATGCGCCCTTCGCGGAAACCATCCATGGCGTTTTTGCGCTCCTGCTTGCTCGCCTGCCCATAGATGCCTGCCGCCTTGATGCCATGGTAATTCAGCTTATCGACCGTTACCTCGATATTTTCGGGGTTATTGAGGAAAACCATGCACTTCTCGGGCTTTTCGCCTGCGAGAATTTTGCGGAGGTTAGCGAATTTTTCGCGATGGGCGGAGAGGATATAATAATGATGGATGCCCTTGGGGACGATGCCGCCGCTTTTGGCTTCCAAATCGACCGCATCCGCCTTCATCATGGCTGCGGCTTTTGCCTTGGCTTCGCCGCTGACAGAGGCGGAAAGCAGGACAATCTGCCGCTCCTTCAGGGTGGTTTTGATGACAGCGGCAACATCCTCGACATTGCCGTCATCCATCAGGCGGTCGCCCTCATCCAGAACGATGGTCTTGACGAGATGCGCCTGTATTTTTTTCTTGCGAATCAAATCCAGAATACGACCGACAGAGCCGACCACGATACGCGGCTTTGTTTTCAGCTTTTCGAGCTGTCTGCCGATGCCTGCCGCGCCGATGAGCAGGACACAGCCTGCCGCAATGCCCGAATTTTCCTGCAGGAGTTCCGCCTGATGATAAACCTGCGCCGCCAATTCATGGGTGGGGGTGAGGATAATCGCCTGCGTGCCGCGGATATTTAAATCCAGCTTTTCAAAAATGGGCAGAAGATAGGCAAGGGTTTTGCCGGAGCCTGTTTCGGAACGGCCAATGACATCCCTGCCGGATAAAATTTCGGGAATCATTTTCTGTTGGATTTCCGTTGGGGTTGTGATGCCCTGCGCCGATAATGCCGTGACTAAGGACGTGCGCAGCCCCAATGCTTCAAATGTATGTTCCATGGATAAATCCTTTCTATAGGTAGTCTTCTTTTCTTAAATGATACTGATTTTTTCAAAATAGTCAAGGATACCGCAATAAACAGCCCATGCAAGCTTTTCCTGATAGGCGGTATCATTGAGGAGCTTTTCTTCTTCTGCGTTGGAAAGAAAGCCGCACTCCACGATAACGGCAGGGATTTGGGTGGTGCGGAGGATATAATACTCCTGATTTTCCTTTGCCATACGCCCATTACTGCCGTCTACGCGGCTTTTCAGGCTTTCCTGCACACATTCTGCAAGGATTTTGCCCTTTTCACTGCTTTTATGATAAAACACCTGCGCCCCTTTTGCTCGGGCGGAGGGAAAGGCGTTCTGATGGATGCTGACGAGAACATCCGCGCCTGTTTCATTGGCAATGCGCTGTCGCTCCGCCATATCCGCGCGCTTACTGCCGCCAAGCGCCGCATCCGTATCGCGGGTGAGAATGACCTCTGCACCGCCCTGCTCGAGATACTCCGTCAGCTTTTCGGTGACTGCGAGGTTCAGTATTTTTTCATTTTCGCCATTTGTGCCTGTTTTGCCGGGATCCCAACCGCCATGCCCGGCATCCAGAACCACCTTGACGCCCATCATGGGAAAGAGGGCGTTTGTTTCCTTCCCCAGAGCAGTATGTACGAGGCAAGCCCCGATGATGCAAAAACAGAAGACAAGACTTCCCCATTCCTTTCGCAAAAAAATCCCCTTCATCCTAACGCCTCCTTTGCTATTTAAAGGATATGTAGGGAAGGGGGAAAATTTGCGTTATTCTTCGATATCCGATTCTTCTATCATGGCAACGGCGCGCACAGGCGCACCATCCGCATCGGCATACTTCATGGGGAGTGCGGCAAGGGTGAAGAGACCTGTGCCGACTTGCTCGAGATTGGTAAGGTTTTCGAGAATCACGATATCCCGACGGGAAAGGAGCAGACGATGGCGCGTTAAATGCTCATCCGCGATGGGGTCAATGCCGATGGTATCAAAGCCAAGCCCCTTTTTGCCGCTTTCCAACGCATAACGGCAAATTTCAGCGGAAATAACGGGATAGTCCCCGAAGTACGCTTCACTGCCCCAATAATTGCTCCAGCCTGTATCGAAAAGGAGAAAATCCGCTTTATCCGCAAGCTGACGGACAGGGGCAAGGGCTTCCATGCCGATTTCCTCACCTGCGCCGTACTGTCGACAGGGGATGACAAGCGCCTTGCCGACAAACTGCGAAACAGGGAATTCGTTCAGCTTTGTTCTGTCCCCGAAGAGATGGAAGGGCGCATCCATGTGGGTGCCTGTATGGGAATAGAAAGAAAGCAGGGTTTCGCGAAAGCCGTCCTTTTCATAGGTGCTTGCGACGGAAAGCTGCGGCGGCTCGGTTCCCGGATAGACGGGCATGGTTTTGGTAATCAGCTGTGTCAAATCAACGAGTTTCATCCTGCTTTTCTCCTTTCGTATTTTTCTTTAGCTCAGCTTTGACTTATAGACATCATAGATATCAAGAGTTGTGCCGTTCATGAGCATATTATATTCTTCCCATGCCAAATCATAGGCATAGGCTGCAGCGGAAAGCTCCATTTCGGTCTGCTCATACTGCAACTGGAGTGCCTGCAATTCGACTGCGGAAACAAGACCCAGCTTTGCGGATTTCTGCTGCTGTTCCCATTCGGTTTTCGCTTTGCTGTAGGCATCCTTTTTATTCTGATAGGTTGCCGCAGCCGCATTGATAGCATCCAGTTTATTTTTCAAATCATTGGCGATTGCGGTTTTCTGATCCTCGATGGAAACATCCGCAATTTCCATATCCAATTCACTTGCGCGAATCTGTCCATCATATCTGTCATACTTTTTGGAATCCCGTTCCGCCTGCTGTTTATCCCTGCGGAGGGTTTTCAGCTTATAATTTTTATCGGTTGCGGTTTTCAGGAGTTCCTCGCTGTAGGCAGGGGCAGTTTCGATGGTACGCGTCAGTTCGGGGGGTGTGATGATGAGCTCTTCATCAATTTCGCGCCCCATGAGGTCATTCAGCTGACGCTTGAGGAGGGTTAAGCCATCCTTGGCATCCTGCAATTCCTTTGCGCCCTCAGAAACGGCAAGCTTTTTCTCGGAAAGGTCTGTGCCTGTGCTGAAACCAAGGGACTGCTT
>JBNMGO010000200.1:0-3484 GCA_050872285.1 Anaerotignum sp. | reverse complement strand
GTCTGCCTCCTCCTGTTCCCTTCTGCCAAGGTGCAGGCTGATGTTTGCGGCACAGCCGTCCCCAATCAGAAGTGCCAGTGCCGCCGCAATGATACCGATGGGAAAGGTCACATTCGTGGCGGCAACGCCATTGATACCCACCGCATGCCCGATGAAAATCTGGTCTACGATGTTATACAGACAGTTCACCATCAGCGTCAGTGCCGTTGGGACAGAGAATTTCAGCAGCAGCCGTCCGATTGGCTCTGTGCCTAAGCTATTCTGTTTTGTTTCCGCCATGTGCCTTTCCCCTCCTTTCCTATTCCATTTGGAATTTTCGTTTTATTTCTCAACCGGCTTGCCGCACTCGCCGCAGAATTTCTGCCCTTCTGCAAGCACTGCGCCACATTCCGCACAGACAGGCACAGGCTCTTTCTCAATCCCTGCCTTTTCTGCCGCCTGCTCCGCCTCTGCCGCCTTTTCCGCCGCCTTGCGTTCCGCGCGTTCTGCCTCGCGCTCCGCCTTTCTGGCTTCGCTTTCGGCTTTGATCTGCGCAATCTGCGCTTCCATGTCATGGATTTTATCCTGCGCGGCTACGATTTTATCGCAAATCATCATTGCTTCCTCGTCAAACTGCTCGCCCGTCACGAATTTCGCCCAGAAATGCTCGCCCAGCTCTCTCTGGAAGGACTGAATATTGCCCTTTGTCAGGTTGATTTCCCCAATCAGCTTATTGATTTCCAAGCTGTCATTCGTCTTTTCGGATACGGTTTTTGCCATTTCGTTCAATCTATCAAAAAAAGCCATGTAAAACTCCTCCTTATATAGATATATTTCCTTATTTATACCATTTCGCTTTTTTTCCTGAAATTCCTTTTTCTGTCCGCGCTTTTTCCGCATGAAAAAACAAAATTCTTTCATATTAAATAGAAAACAGAACCACAAAGGAGGCATGACACATGGATTGGTTTCGCAAATGGGACACCCTGCCGCAGGAGGTGCGCCAGCTGATTCTGCATAACGGAAAGGACATGGAACGCTTTTACACCCTTTCCACCGAGGAGCGGCAGGAGGTGCTCAACCGCATCCGCATGGCGAACACGCCCGATGAGCTGGATGCAACCGCAAAGCGAAAATAGGCGTTTTTCCTCAGAAAATCCGCCAAAACTTTTTGAAAAAAAGGAAACTTTCTATTCAAATTCCCGATTCTCTCTAAAATTCGGCTGTTTTCGGCAAAGAGCGGTTTACATCCCCAGATGCACGCCGTATAATAGGGGATACTTGAGAGAAAATGAAAGCATTGCAAAAAAATGAGAGAGAGCAGCAAGAATTTTAGAGAAGGAGCCGGCAACATGGATTTGTTAAAGAGAAGAATTATCGAAGACGGTACAGAGTTGGGTACAGAAGTTGTAAAAGTGGATTCTTTTTTGAATCACCAGTTGGATATTGGTCTTTTTATGGCGATTGGGAAAGAAATCAGCCGCCGTTTCGCTCATCTGGGCATCAATAAGATTCTGACCATCGAATCCTCCGGCATCGGCATTGCTGCCATCACTGCATTATATTTTGACCTGGTGCCTGTGGTTTTCGCAAAGAAAACACAGCCCAACACCATGACAGAGGATTTTTACGGCGCAGAGGTAAAATCCTTCACAAAGGGTACGGTTTCCGTTGCGCGCGTATCCAAGCAGTACCTCAATCCTGAGGACAGAGTGCTGATTATTGATGACTTCCTTGCCCACGGCGAGGCAGCCATGGGGCTCTGCTCTCTGGTGGAGCAGGCAGGCGGCAAGGTCTGCGGCATTGCGGCTGTCATTGAAAAGGAATTCCAGGGCGGCAGCAAAAAGCTGAGAGATGCAGGCTATTATGTAGACTCTCTGGCTGTCATCACTGCCATCAAGGACGGTCAGATTACGTTCAAGGATTGAGTAGGAAAAGAAAATAACAGAAAAAGCAGGATTCCCGTCCTACCAACAGGACGGGCTTTTTCATGCCTTGCTGAACTGTAAAATCTTAACACAAAATTTGCACAAAAAAGGATTGGAAAAATCTACACTTTTCACGGTTGAGAAGTCTCTGCGGCTTTGTTATGATATTCAGGCATGCTTTCTTCCGAAAAGCAATTTTTCCGTAAAAAACAAGGGTTATCGTATGAAAGGGGAATTTAGTGATGCTGAGCAAATTTATCAGCAGTTTGAAACAGGAATTTGGCGGCTATAATGCTGCCGCATTGACAAAGGACTTAATGGCAGGTCTGACGGTTGCCGCCGTTGCGCTGCCTCTGGCGCTTGCCTTCGGTGTCAGCAGTGGTGCGGATGCCGCATCGGGGCTGATTACCGCTATCATCGCCGGGCTGATTATGAGCCTGCTTTCCGGCGGCTATTATCAGATTTCCGGGCCTACGGGTGCCATGGCGGCAATTCTGATGTCTCTGGTTGCAGCCTATGGGATGGACGGCGTATTTATCGCAACGCTGATTGCCGGCATCATCCTCCTTCTGGCAGGGATTCTGCATCTGGGCAAGCTGACCTCCTTCATCCCCGCCCCCGTTATCACAGGCTTTACCTCCGGTATCGCCGTTATTATCGCACTGGGGCAGGTCGATAACTTCTTTGGTACCTATTCCGAGGGGACTTCCGCCATTGGCAAGCTGTTCAGCTATGCGCGCCTTGGCTTCTCCCCCAATCTGACCGCTGTGGGTCTGGGGCTGTTCGTGGTTCTGTTTATGGTATTCTTCCCGAAAAAATGGAACGCCGTTGTGCCTGCTTCTCTGGTCAGCATTATCATCACCACTGCATTTTCCATTTTCATGAAGCTGGATGTTGCTGTGGTTGGGGAAATCCCCAAAACACTGATTCCCGAAAATCGTCTGCTGTTTGGTGCATTAAATCTGAAAACCATCAGCGCACTGGTAACACCTGCGTTTTCCATCGCGATTCTCGGCATGATTGAAAGCCTGCTTTGCGGCGCATCCGCAGGGCGCATGACAGGCGTGCGTCTGGATGCCAATCAGGAGCTGATTGCGCAGGGCGTCGGGAATATCCTTCTGCCCTTCTTCGGCGGCATCCCTGCAACCGCGGCAATCGCGCGTACCAGTGTTGCCATCAAATCCGGCGCAAAAACAAGACTGACTGGCGTATTCCATGCCGTTGGGCTTCTGATTTCCATGTTCCTGCTTGCTCCCGTTATGTCCAAAATCCCTCTGGCGGCTCTGGCAGGGGTACTGATGGTAACAGCGTGGAGAATGAACGAATGGGAATCCATTCGCTATATCTTCGCCCATAAATTCAAGGGTGCCATGCTTGAATTCATCGCAACCATGTTTGCAACCATCGTCTTTGACCTGACGGTTGCCATTCTCATTGGTGTGCTGATTGGTCTGGTGTTCCTGGTATCCCGCCTGTCCTTCATCGAAATCAACTACGAAAACGTGGATATGAACCGTATGCATGTGACCGATCCTGTGCTTTGCGAACGCTACAGCAACGCAAGGGTTGTTTATATC
>JBNMGO010000384.1:0-1822 GCA_050872285.1 Anaerotignum sp. | reverse complement strand
CTCCAATACAAAGCTGACAATGAAAAATTACCACGGGCAGAACGCAGCCTTTGCACAGACTGCCCTGCAATCCTTTGATACCAGAAAAACACTGGCATTTTTTCAATCCCTCGGGCTGATTTCCACCGTAGAACCAAGCGGCAAGGTCTATCCCCTTTCCGATCAGGCAGGCAGTGTGGTGGATGTACTGCGGCTCGCGTTGGAGGAAATGGGTGTAGAGGTGCGTACCTCCTGCGAGGTAACGGCACTAAAGCGCGGCAAAAAAGGCGGCTTTCAGGTGCTTTCCAAAGAGGAAACCCTTCACGCCGATGCCGTTATCATCTGCTGCGGCGGCATGGCAGGCGCAAAGCTGGGCGGCACACAAAGCGGCTATGACCTTCTGAAAAGTCAGGGGCATACCATCACAAAGCTGTTCCCTGCGCTGGTGCAGGTAAAAACAGATACTACCTTTGTGAAGGCGCTCAAGGGTGTACGCGCGGACGGCTCTGTCCTTGTGGAACGAAACGGGAAAATCCTTGCGGAAAACGCAGGCGAAATTCAATTTACGGATTTCGGCATCAGCGGTCCAACCGTTTTTGAAATTTCCCGCGTCATTTCCACAGGCAAAGCACCGCTGACGGTGCATCTGAATCTCCTGCGCAGCCTCAGCCATGAGGAAGTAGTTTCTCTCCTGCAAAACCGCAGAAAAACAATGCCCCATCAGACCATGGAAAACTTCCTGACGGGGATTCTGCATAACCGCTTGGGGCGTACCATTCTGCGCTACGCAGGCTTCGGCTTCACCGAACCGATTTCCTCTCTCAAACCCTCCGACCTCAAGCGAATCGCGCACGCAATACAGGATTTTTCCCTTTCTGTTGTCGGCACAATGGGTTTTGATGCCGCGCAGGTAACGGCAGGCGGTATCCGCACAGAAGAATTTAACCCCCACACGATGGAAAGCAACCTCATACCCGGGCTTTTTGCCGCAGGCGAGGTGCTCGATATTGACGGGGACTGCGGCGGCTATAACCTGCAATGGGCATGGGCAAGCGGATATCTGGCTGGCAAATCTGCCGCCCGGAAAGCCCCTGTTCCCCCGAAGAAAACAAAAAAATAAGCAAAAAATCAGCCCTTACGAATTTCTCTCGTAAGGGCTTTTGATTTCTGTTTTTATTGCTGTTCCTTAATGATACCGTTCTGATATGCGTAAAGCAGCTTTTCCAGTTCCGCAATGCTTTCCTGTAATTTTTTCCCGATATCCGTATCCTTTACACGGATTCTGTCCTGTGTATACTGGAGTGCAACCGTAGAGGAAAGAATATCCTTTTCCTCAGCAATGGCTCTGTCCGTGGATACGAAAGGCTCATGGGATACCAGAACCATGCCGTGAGAATTATAAATCAGCGTATAGCCTGCAATCCCCGTTTCCTTCTGATATGCCTTGGAGAAGCCGCCGTCGATGACGAACAATCTGCCGTTTGCCTTAATGGGGCTTTCCCCTTTTACCACCTTAACGGGAACGTGTCCGTTCACGATATGAGAGGTTTTCGGGTCTAAGCCGAAGGCTTCCAGAACGTGTTCGCAGACCGCTTCTTCGTTTCTCAGCGTATAGTAAGGGTTCTTTTCTTCCTTATGCGTTGCCTTATCATCAATGAAATACCGCTCGAAGGTTGTCATTTTCTTCTTGCCAAACAAAGGGGAATCCTCGCCGCACCACATATACCAGATGTAGTCCATGCACTCTCTCTTTGCTTCGGTATGTGCCTTATTGAAATAGCCTTCGCGCATCGTCCGCTCTACCGCATCCAGATATTCCATGCCGATGTATTTCTTGCCGCGG
>JBNMGO010000222.1:0-3278 GCA_050872285.1 Anaerotignum sp. | reverse complement strand
ACCGGCTATGTTGCCTGCGGCATTTATGCACCTTGGAAGGATGAGATTACCGTAAATGACGGTACCTTCAACATTACAGGCGGTGCAGGCATTGTTGCCCGTGGCGGTCAGGTAACGGTAACTGGCGGCGAATTTAACACAACCGGAAATGCGATAGGTAAGGTTGGGGATTCCCGTGTTGTTGTACCCTGTGCGGCAATCGTTTTTGATAGTGAAGCGAATTATCCGGGCATGACAGATGCCTCCAAGATTACCGTCAGCGGCGGCTCCTTTACCTCTGAAGTTGACACCATCGCTTTTGTAAAGAAGGACGGCGACGAAAATAACCGTATTGTTGTTTCCGACGGTGTATTCAGCGATGCTGCCGCAGAAACATATGCAGAGGATGGCTATCATGCAGTCAAAACGACAGATAACAAATATGCAGTAGCCAACAGCATCTCTCTGGATAAAACAAGCACAAGAATTCGCAGAGGCAATACAGATACCCTGAAAGCAACCGTAAAAGCAAACGGGGAAACCTATGATGCAGATGTAACATGGGCAAGCGACAATGAAACAATCGCAACCGTAGCAGACGGCGTTGTTACAGGCGAGGATTACGGTACTGCGAAGATTACAGCGACCGCAGATGGACTGACAGAAAGCTGCGATGTAGAGGTATTTAAGAAGAAATCTTCTTCCAGCTCTTCTTCTTCCTCCGGCGGCAGCTCCGCAACAACCACAGACACAAATAAAACAACCGTTTCCGACAGTGAAAACGGTGCGGTAACCGCAAGCACCACAAAGGCAAAAACAGGCGATAAGGTTGTCCTGACACCCAAGGCAGAGGATGGCTATGTTCTGGATAAAATCACCGTTAAGGATAAAGATGGCAATGAGGTTACAGTAAAGGCAGAAAAGGACGGTACCTATTCCTTCACCATGCCCGAAGGCGGCGTAACCGTTGATACAGCCTTCAAGCAGGCAGATGAAAATACGGATCAGCCTGCAGCAGAGGATGCAAAAACAATCGTTCTGCAGGTTGGCAGTACGCTTGCTCGCGCAGATGAGAAGACCATCATCAATGATGTTGCCCCCGTTATCCGCAACAGCAGAACTCTGGTACCCGTCAGATTCATCACAGAGATGCTCGGCGGTCAGGTTGCATGGAACGAAGATACCAAGGAAGTCACACTCACGATTGACGGTAAGGAAATCAAAATGACCATCGGCGCAGTTCTCGAAAAATACGGCGTTGCACCCGTCATCATCGATGGACGTACCTTCGTGCCTGTTCGCTTCGTGGCAGATGAGCTTGGCGCAACTGTCGCTTGGGATGAAGCCACAAAAGAAGTAACAATTACAAAAATCGAAAAATAAAATAAAAAAACAGAGAATTCCTTTCAGTTTTCCGATTGGAACATACGTAGGTTGAATCTTTTTTACGGAAGGATTTGCAGGCGCACCGCGCCTATTCTCCCAATAAAAAAAGCCGCCACTGGCGGCTTTTTCTTATACTCAAATTTTTTCAAAATATTCCTTATTCGCAGCAATCGCAGCACTTGTCACTTCCTTCGCAGGACCGCCGACAACCTTTCTTGCCTGTGCACATTCGTTTACATTGATAGCGGCGTAAACGCTTTCATCAAACACAGGGGAGATTGCCTTATATTCCTCGAGGGAAAGGTCATCCAGATTCGTGTTATGCTCAATGCAGTACAGCACCAGCTTCCCGATGATGGCGTGTGCATCACGGAAGGGTACGCCCTGCTTAACGAGCCAGTCTGCCGCGTCGGTCGCGTTGGTGAAGCCGCCCTTTGCCGCATTCAGCATTGCATCCTTCTTTACGGTCATGGTCGCAATCATATTTGTGAATACGGGTACGCACATCTTCACCGTATCAATCGCGTCAAACAGACCTTCCTTATCCTCCTGCATATCCTTGTTGTATGCCAGAGGCAGACCCTTCATCGTAGTCAGAAGTGCCATCAGATGCCCGTACACACGCCCTGTTTTGCCGCGAATCAGTTCCGCCATATCGGGGTTCTTCTTCTGAGGCATAATGCTCGAGCCTGTGGAATATGCGTCGGAAAGTTCAATGAAATGGAATTCATGGCTGCTCCAGAGGATGATTTCCTCGCAGAAGCGGCTCAGGTGCATCATAAGGATAGAAAGCGTGGATGCCAGTTCAATGCAGAAATCCCTGTCGGAAACGCCGTCCATGCTGTTCATGGTGATTGCCGCAAAGCCCAATTCCTCCGCAACGGAATATCTGTCCAGAGGGTAGGTGGTGGTTGCCAGTGCGCCGCTGCCCAAAGGCATCACGTCTGTGCGTTTATAGGTATCGCAAAGGCGGTCATAGTCGCGCTTGAACATTTCCACATACGCCAGCAGGTGATGCGCCAGTGTGACAGGCTGTGCGCGCTGCAGGTGGGTATAGCCGGGTAAAATCGTTTCGGTATGGTTTGCCGCGAAATCGTTCAGTGTTACCATCAGGTTTTTCACCAGTTCTTTAATCGCGATAATTTCCTTTTTGGTGTACATACGGATATCCAGAGCAACCTGGTCGTTGCGGCTGCGGCCGGTATGCAGGCGTTTGCCGACATCGCCGATGCGGCTGATGAGGATGGTTTCCACGTTCATGTGGATATCCTCTGCTTTTTCGTCGAAGGTAACCTTGCCGGCTTCGATATCGGCGAGGATTTCCTTTAAGGTCTGGATGATTAAAGCGGCGTCATCGGCAGGGATGATGCCTTGTCTGCCAAGCATAGCGGCGTGTGCCATGCTGCCGGTGATATCTTCTTGATACATTCTGCTATCGAAGGAGATAGAGGAATGGAAGTGGTCTGTAAAGCTGTCTGTGGACTGGGTGAAGCGTCCGCCCCAAAGTTTAGCCATGATTTTTCTCCTTTCTTTTAGCAGGGGGTTTGGTTCAAGCAGGCTTTGCTTCGCAAACCTTGCCCTGCGGGCAACCGCCGCATCTGTTCGGCGGTGCGTACCCCTGCACCCTTGCCAGGGAAATCATTTCCCTGGACCCTGATATGCGAGCATGAGATTCCTCATGCTCGTAGGGGTGATTTTTCTGGTTTTTTCTGTAATATTAGAAATACTCCTATCAAGTCTGACAGGAGTATTTTTTTGTCTTTCGTATAATTTAATTTGCCGTAATATAACGGAAGGGTTCGGGAAATCTCCGTTTCCCGAATGGAATCCGCAGAGGGGGCTTTGCCCACTCGAGGAAAACAGGGAGTTTCAAGGTGCTTGTCACCTCTGGAACTCATCTGTTTGGCATCTGT
>JBNMGO010000194.1:0-3607 GCA_050872285.1 Anaerotignum sp. | reverse complement strand
GGGACGATAAAATGAAATGCTAGGTCCATCCAGTCGGCGGGGGAGACCCCGCCCATACATTATGATATAAAGGAAGAAGCATTATGGCTAAGGAGAAGAAGGTAGAGCAGATCACCAGCATGGAGGACGATTTCGCCCAGTGGTACACCGACATCTGCCGCAAGGCGGAGCTGGTGGAGTACGCCAGCGTCAAGGGCTTCACCATCCTGCGCCCCTATGGCTATGCCATCTGGGAGAACATCCAGCACGCCCTGGACCAGAAGTTCAAAGAGACCGGGCACGAGAACGTGTATCTGCCCATGCTCATCCCCGAGTCCCTGCTCCAGAAGGAGAAGGACCATGTGGAGGGCTTTGCCCCCGAGTGCGCCTGGGTCACCATGGGCGGCAGCGAGAAGCTGGAGGAGCGCTATTGCATCCGTCCCACCAGCGAGACCCTGTTCTGCGAGCACTATAAAAACGTCATCCACTCCCACCGGGACCTGCCCAAGCTGTATAACCAGTGGTGCTCCGTTGTTCGTTGGGAAAAAACAACACGTCCCTTCCTGAGAACCATGGAATTCCTGTGGCAGGAAGGTCATACCGCACACGCAACCGCAGAGGAAGCACAGGAAAGAACTATCCAGATGCTGAATGTTTATGCGGATTTCTGCCGTGACGTACTGGCAATCCCCGTTGTAAAGGGCGAAAAAACAGAAAAGGAACGTTTCGCAGGTGCAGCGCATACCTTTACCATTGAATCTCTGATGCACGACGGCAAGGCACTGCAGTCCGGCACCAGCCACAACTTCGGTGACGGCTTCGCACACGCATTCGGCATTCAGTATACCGATAAGGAAAACAAGCTTCAGTATGTTCATCAGACAAGCTGGGGTATGACAACCCGTATGATTGGTGCCATCATCATGGTACACGGTGACAACAGCGGTCTGGTTCTGCCCCCTCGCATTGCGCCTACACAGGTGATGATTGTTCCCATCGCGCAGAAAAAGGAAGGCGTACTGGAAAAGGCGGCTGAACTGAAAAACAGACTGACAAAGGTCTGCCGCGTAAAGCTGGATGATTCCGATAAATCCGCAGGCTGGAAGTTCTCCGAATATGAAATGAAGGGGATTCCCGTTCGTCTGGAAATCGGTCCCAAGGATATTGAACAGAACCAGTGCGTTCTGGCAAGAAGAGATACCGGCGAAAAGATTTTCGTTTCTCTGGATGAGCTGGAAACAAAGATTCCTGCCCTGCTGGATGAAATCCACGAAACTATGCTGAAAAAAGCAACCGAACACCGCGAATCCAGAACCTACGTTGCAAAAACAATGGATGAATTTGAAAAAATCATCAACGAAACACCCGGCTTCATCAAAGCAATGTGGTGCGGCGATCAGGCTTGTGAGGATGCCATCAAAGAAAGAACAGCGGCAACCAGCAGATGTATTCCTTTTGAACAGGAAGAAATCTCCGACGTTTGCGTATGCTGCGGCAAGCCTGCGAAGCAC
Organism: Anaerotignum sp.; assembly: GCA_050872285.1. Lineage (GTDB taxonomy): Bacteria > Bacillota > Clostridia > Lachnospirales > Anaerotignaceae > Anaerotignum_A. Next base: position 2,117 of record JBNMGO010000194.1, on the reverse strand, counting down.
ATGGTTTACTGGGGCAGAGCATACTAATCCTCTATAAAACTTCTATAAAATAAGCAAACAAAAAGGATAAATCTTCAAATAAACGAGGATTTATCCTTTTCTTTTTTATTCTTTTTTCTGCCCTTTCAGATTAAAAAGCAGCAGACCGCAGATGATAATCGCACCGCCGACAAAGGTTCCCATGCCCGGCACCTCATGCAAGAGCAAAAAGCTCATCAGTGCGGACAAAAGCGGCGAAAGAAACATGAAATTCGCTACTTCGCTTGTTTTTTCCGCATACGCCATGGCTTTCCCCCAGAGGATACAGCCAACGGCATTGGAGATAATCGCTAGATACAGCAAGGCGAGAAAATGCTTCGGCTCGCCCGTTGCCATCTCCCGAAAGCCCTGCATTGCCGAAAAGCAGAGCCACAGCGCCGCGCCAAGCATGCTGTAGCAGGTAATCTGCGCGGAGGTATAGCCCATAGCGACCAGCTTTCTTGTCATAATGTTATAGCCTGCCCAGGAAGCGGCAGAAAGAAGCATCCAGAGCATTGCCGCGTCAATGGAAAACGTCCCATGGCTATCCCAGAGCAGCAGAATCACAACGCCCGAAAAGGCAACAAAAATGGAAATCCAGCTCACCAGTCCGATTTTTTCCTGATAGACCCTTGATGCAATCATCGCCGTCATAATCGGGGATGTGGCAACCAGAAGGCTGCACGTTGCAGAAGGCAGAGTCTGCAAGCCGATATTCATTGCCACCGTATAAATCACATACCCAAACGCGCCTGCAAGCAGAAATAATGGAATATGCTTTTTCTTCGGCAGTGCCATTCCTTGGAATTTCCCGATGATCAGCATAAAAATCCCTGCAATAAAGCTGCGCAGAAACGCCAACGGCACAACGGTAAAATGTGTCTGTGCGATTTTTGTCAGCGGATATGCCGAAGCCCAGAGGAATATGGTGAATAGGCTGTACCCGATGACCTTTTTCTTTTGTATTGTCAAATCCGTCCCCTTCTTTCTCTTTAGACACGATACACCATTTTTCGCTAAAATGCAAACAAAAAAGAGAGAGGATTTTCCTCTCTCGTATTTTTTATGTAGGATTATTTCCCTTTCAGATTAAAGACTACGATACTGATGATGATAATCGCGCCGCCGATAAATGTGCCTGCGTTCGGTACTTCGTGCAGGATGATAAAACCCATGATGGTGGAAAGCAGCGGTGTCACGAACATGAAATTTGTTACCTCACTGGTGCGTTCCGCATAGCTCATTGCCTTGCCCCATGTAAAATATGCCGTTGCAGAGGGCAATGCCCCCAGATAAATCAACGCAATGATGTGGCTTGTGCTTGCGCCTGCCAGCTGGTGCAGCCCCTCCCCTGCCCAGAACCCAAGCAGGATTGCACCGCAGATCATACTGTAGGTTACGATTTCCAAGGCATTGTAGCCCATGGCAGAAAGCTTTCTTGTCAGAATATTATAGCCGCAGAAAACGATTGCCGCGCCGACTGTCCAGATGAGACCGACATTGGTAGAGAAAACCCCTTCCCACAAAAGCAGAATCAGCACGCCGATGAACGCAGCCGCGATTGCCGCCCAGCCGATGGGTTTGATTTTTTCCTTATAAATTCGGGATGCCACGATTGCAGTCAGGATTGGCGTTACCGCAACAATGATGCTGGAGGTTGCGGAGGTCAACGTCAGAATACCTGTGTTAAAGGTAATCATATAACCTGTAAAACCCAGACCTCCGGATACAAAGAACAAGGGAATGTGCTTTTTCTGCGGCAGGCGGATGTGACAGCATTTCCCGATGATAATCAGAAAAATTGCCGCGACCGTACAGCGCAGAAACCCCAGAGGGATAGAGGTGAACTGCTGCTGTGCCACCTTCGTCAATGGAAAGGCGGATGCCCAGAGAAACACACTCAGAAAACTTAAGCCAAATACTTTTTTCTTCTCGCTCGTCATTTGTATTACCTCCAAAAATCGTAAAGTGGAATACGGTAAGTCCTTATTCGCTGTTCATTATAACAAACGATTGTAAATAATACAATATCAAATTTCATATTTTAATAAAATATTTTTTCATCCGCTGTTTTTTAAAAATGTTGTCGAAACTAAATT
>JBNMGO010000189.1:0-3639 GCA_050872285.1 Anaerotignum sp. | reverse complement strand
AGCCGCTTTTCAGCTCCACAGGCACAATCCGCCCCAGAAGCCGACTGGAAAAAACATAATCAGGCTTGCCCTGCAAATCATATTTCGCAGAATACAGGAGCTTGCCGAAGTCCTCAGTCGCGCCCTTTCCATGCTTCTGGTCGGCATAGAGGAGCGCATAGCCGGGGATATCGTCCCTCGCAGTCAGCTTTTTTAAGGCTGGTCTGCCATGCCTGATCAACAGCAGCAACGCCAGCAAAGCCACAACGCAAAGCAGTACAACATCCGCCGCGCTTATGTCGGTTCCGATATTCTTAAGCCATTCCACTGTATTTCACCCATACATATCCGCCGACAGCCGCCGCCGCAAACAGCAGCACCGCAATTTTCCAGACTACACGCCGCAGCCTTAGCAGGAAATAGCTTCTCTGATGATAGCTTTCGCCCCTGCGGAAGTTTGCGCTCAGGCTGTCCTCTAAATGCAGGCGTGCGTTTCGCTCGGCATAACGCTGCCGCAGCTCCGCCCTGCCGTACAGCCGTTCATAATACCACTGATACGGGCAGTAGTCATATTTATTGATTTCATGCGCGGATATGGTTTCTCTTTCTATCATTTATAATCACTCTTACGAATATTTCTGGCAAGCATGCGGTGATACCCTGCCCAGCTGCCCTGCGTATTGTCTGCGGCAAGCATTTCCTCGAACATCTTTGTTTTCGCGTCCATGTTGTCGGCGCAGTGCAGGATAAAGGCTTCGATGGTCTCCGGCACCTTGGGAGAGCCGTATTCCAGTTCGCCGTGGTGGGAAAGGATGCAGTGCATCATCAGCGTCACCAGCTTCGGGGGAAAGCCCTCGATTTTCGCCGCGGTGTCCCGAATCAGCTCCGCCCCGATGAAGATATGCCCCAGAAGCTGCCCTTCGTCCGTATAATCGTTTTCGGGGAAATCGGAAAGCTCCATAATTTTCCCGACATCATGCAGCATGGCGCAGGCAACCAGAATATCCCTGTCAACAAATTCATAGCGCGGTGCCATGAAATCGCAAATCTGCGTCACGGAAAGCGTATGCTCCACCAGACCGCCGCGGAAGCTGTGGTGCATGGTTTTCGCCGCGGAATGATACTTGAAATCCTTGCTGATAACGGGGTGCTTCAGGAAAATTTCCTCCAACAGCTTTTTGATATAGGGGCTCTGGATGGTCTTGATATACGCGAGCAGCTGTGCATACATCTCGTCGATATTTTTATCCGTACTCGGGATAAAATCCGCAGGGTCATATTCCCCCTCGCGGCTGCGGCGAATCCGCTTCACATTCAGCTGCAATTCGTTATTAAACGTCGTTACAAACGCATCAATTTTGATAAAATCGTTTTCCTGAAAGCTCTGGATATCCTTATTCATATCCCAGACCTTCGCATCCACAATGCCTGTTTTATCCTGCAATTTCAGGGAAAGATACGTCTTTCCGTTGCGGGATTTCATGCTTGTTCTGGATTTGCAAAGGTAATGCTCAATGACATTTTCGCCCTCTCTTAATTCCTTGATATATTTCATGCCAATCCTCCGTTTCTATCCTTGCGGCACGCAAATTTACACAATTCACCCATTTTAGATTACCCTTCATTATACTATACTTTTTCGGAATGTACCATTTGTTTTTTTCATTCTGCGAAAATTTTCTAAAACACCTTCGGAACAAACAAAACCGTTTGAACGTCAAACATTTAGATAAAATTAAGATTTGCCGTCTTGGTTTTTTCCGGCAGGCATGGTAAACTAAAACTAAGCTAGAAAAAGGAGGAATCTCTATGAACAAGAAATATCTTTGCGGTGTGGTTTCTGCCGCAGTTCTGATGGGCACATGCCCTACCGCCGTTTTTGCGGCAGATTTGGAAAAATCTCTTGATTTCCGCAACATGACAGAAGGCGCAGAGGATACGGACGCAGGCTGGGCTTGGGATGCCAACAGCCAGACGCTGACACTCGAAAACTTTTCTGCAACCGTGCAGAAGGGGAAGCTGGAGGAACGCGCGGCAATTTATCTGCCCGATGAAAGCACCATCCGCGTCAACGGAAACAACAACGAAATCATCACACACGCCTATGACTGCGATGGGATTTACTGCGAGGGCGAGCTGACCTTCGAGGGCAAGGGCACGCTGAAAATCGTGACGGACAGCTATTCCGCCAGTGCGATTTATGCAAAGCAGGGTCCCGTCAATTTCTATGGGGATGTAGAAATTGCCACAGACCCCGATGGGCATGTCATCTATGTGGAGAATGCAAAGGGCAAAGGCCCCATCATCAGCGTGCAGGATGATGCAAAGGTAACCTTCCCGAAGGAAAACGCCGAGAAAAGCAGTATTCTGGTAACGAAAAAATCCTCTGTCAAGCAGGGGGAAAACTGGTTCGATTATGCCGAAACCTATGATAAATTCGATGATACCGTAGAACTGGTCGCAAAGGATAAGGTAAAAAAGGACGAAACCAAAACCGACGATAAAACGGATGACACCAAAACGGACGAAACCAAGCCGGAGGAACCCAAAACCAACGAATATCAGCTGACCATCGGCAAGGCGGATATCCTGAAAAACGGCGCCGTTTCCTATACCGCGGACGTTGCCCCTTACATCAAAAACGGCTACACCATGCTGCCCCTGCGCGCACTGCTTGTGGTTTCCAATCCCGAGCAGGAGGTAAAATGGAGCGCAACGGAAAACGCAGCCTATACCTATGTCAACAATAAGCTGACGATGATTACCCCCAACCAGGCAACATATAAAAAAGGCACCGAAACCATCAAGCTTTCCACCCCTGCGGAAATGAAAAACGGCAGATTGTTCGTTTCCCTCAGAGACTGGATGAGCATTATGGAAATCGATGGCACACAGCTTGACTGGGATAACGCAACAAAAACGGTAACGCTGAAATACTAAAAATTAAGTCGAAAATAGAATTTCAACTCCCCCTCTTTTTTGAGGGGGGTTTTTTATGTTATAATGAAAGCAATCGAAAGCCTGCTTTCGACTTCGCTAACGAAAGGATGATTTTATGTATAAACAGGCAACCTTTACCCCCTTCCCTGCCGATTGGGCAAGGAGCAGTCATTTTCAATATTACACCAAAGGCTTTGTGAAATCCGTCAACAGCATGACGGTGCGGATTGACGTGACGCATTTTCTGACAGAGGTACACGCGCGCAATCTGAAATTCTTCCCTGCCTTTGCCGCCCTGACCGGACAGGTCATTGCATCCATCCCCGAAATGTGTACCGCTGTGGATAAGGACGGCAACCCCGGGTATTATTCCTACCTCAACCCGAATTTCACGATTTTCCATGCGGATGACAAGACCTTTTCGGATGTCTGGAGCGAATATGACGCGGATTTTGACACTTTTTATCAGAATCTTATCGCGGATGCAGAAGCCTATCGCGACAAAAAGGGCATCAAGGTGAAGGACGGACAGCCTGCGAATTTCTTCTGCATCTCCTGCGTGCCTTGGCTCGATTATGCGGCATATTGCCCCGTCAATTACGGCGGTTCGCCCAATCTTTTCCCGATTCTCACCTTCGGGAAATATACCGAGCAGGACGGAAAATTTACCCTTCCCATGACGCTCACCATCAGCCACGCCTGCATGGACGGCTACCATCT
>JBNMGO010000396.1:0-1703 GCA_050872285.1 Anaerotignum sp. | reverse complement strand
GGCACAAGGGTTCTGCTGTTTACGATTTTCGGCGCAACATCAAGCGATTTCGTTTCGCCGTCAACGTTGATTTCGTCTTTGCCGATTTCAAGGGTAATCCATTTATTGCCCCTGTTTGCCGTAACGGTCTGCACGCCATCCTCCTTGGTATAGGAAACGGCGCAGTCCAGCGCTTCAAAAATCTTCCGGAACGGCACAAGAGTTCTGCTGTTTTCAATCATCTGTGGAACATCGAAATTCATCTGACTGCCGTTCAGGTTTACCGTAACCCCGTCTGCCGCATAGGCAGGCACTGCACTGAAAACCAGTGCCGCACCCAAGGCAAGGCTTACACTTCTTTTTACCGTATTTTTCTTCATCATAAAATCACATTCCTTTTATTCCGCTTCAATTTCATCCAGAAAAGCATAGAAGCCTTTCAGCCTGCTCCATCCCTCCGCGAGGAACTGCGGCAAATCGGGGGAAAAGAGGATATCCTCCATGCCGCCGCGCGCCACAAGCAGGACATCCTTCTTCGGATACCATGCCTGCAGGAGGGGGGAAAGCGTTTCATTTTTGAATTTTTTATATTCCCTCCCCTCCAGACGGAAGAGAGGGTCTTTTTCAAATTTTTTCGCCATGCGTTCAAATGCCGCAGGGTTGCTCTCGATTTTTCTGCGGTATGCCGCAAGATATGCCGGCGTGGTACACCACATGCCAAGTCCATGGTCATAACCCTCGGGGTTCAGCTCGAAATAGAAGGACGGACATTCCTTCCATGCCGTCCCCTGCAAGGCTGCATCATACAGCACGACCCAACGGCTTGCGCGATAGGGGCTTTTATCCTTGGAAAAGCGGATATCGCGATTGATCCGGGAAACGGAACATTTCATTTCCCTGCCGCCGAAGGCTGTGCTTTCCGCGACAAGTGCCGCCGCAAGGCTGTCGAATGGCTCCTTCAGCACGCGCTTATAGCGGTCGCGGTTTTCTTCCATCCATTCGCGGCTGTTATTCATCCGCAGCTCCCAGAGAAAATCTATCGTTTCCGCAGTAAAGCCTTCAAATGGTTTCATGGCTTAAAACTCCATTTTTTCTTTCAGATAAGGAACCAGGTCTGCGATGGGCATTCTTACCTGTTCCATGGTGTCTCTGTCACGCACGGTTACGCAGTTATCCTCAACGGAATCGAAATCGTAGGTGATGCAGAAGGGTGTGCCGACCTCGTCCTGTCTTCTGTAACGCTTACCGATGGAGCCTGCATCGTCATAATCGCAGTTGAATTCCTTCGCCAGAGCTGCATAAACCTCTGTTGCCTGTTCGTTCAGCTTTTTGCTCAGAGGCAGAACAGCCGCCTTGATGGGCGCCAGTGCAGGGTGGAATTTCAGAACGGTTCTGACATCGCCTTCGCCAACCTCTTCTTCGTGATAAGCATCGCACAGGAATGCCAGTGTCACACGGTCCGCACCAACGGAGGGTTCGATGCAGTAAGGCACATATTTTTCGTTCTTTGCCTGATCATAGTATGTCATATCTTCGCCGCTTGTGTTCTGGTGGCAGGTCAGGTCATAATCGGTTCTGTCCGCAATGCCCCACAGCTCGCCCCAGCCGAACGGGAATTTATATTCGATATCTGTTGTACCCTTGCTGTAGTGAGACAGTTCTTCGGGAGAGTGGTCTCTCAGGCGGATCGCATCCTCTGTCATATTCAGGCTCAGCAGGAAGTT
>JBNMGO010000157.1:0-4090 GCA_050872285.1 Anaerotignum sp. | reverse complement strand
TTTCTGGAGGTGGTCGGTTTAAAAAGAGAGGAAATTTATATCTCCAATGTAGTCAAGCTGCGCCCCACAACGGAAAGCCCCAAAACGGGCAAGGCGGTCAATCGTCCCCCCTCTGCGGAGGAAATCGCGTTTTTCCTGCCCTTTTTGCAGGCGGAAATCCAGACGATTGCGCAGAGGGTGCTTGTCACATTGGGGAATGTCCCCCTTAAGGCGGTTACAGGGGAGAGAAAAGCCGTCATTGGGGAGTATCATGGCAGACCTGTCGCGCTGGCGGATGGGCGTATCCTGTTCGCCCTCTATCACCCTGCGGCAGTCATTTATAACCGCGCCTTACAGGCGGTGTATGATGCGGATTTACTGGAACTGAAGGCGTTTTTGCAGAAGGAGGGATGGCTGTAGTTTTTTCGGAAGAGGCAGAAGGATAGAATGAAACGGAGGGAGAGCGTATGGGTTTACGAAAACTGACACAATGGGAAGAAACCGTAGCGAAACAGGAGCAGAAACAATTTCGGCTGATGAGTATAGCCGTTGTCTGCGTCATTGTGATGTGCGCGGCGCTTTGGCTCGTGCAGGATAAGCTTTATGGGGATGTGGTGCAGACAGGCGCGACCTCCTATCTTGGCGCTTTTATCGGCGCAGGCATCGGGCTTGCATTGCGGGGTAGAAAAGAGAAGGAATCAACGGAAAAACAGAAAAGAAATGGGAACATACTACTTTGGGTTCTCTTTCTTCTGGTAATTGGCGCAGTAATTTTTTTGAAAGAATTTCGTCTGGTGGCAGTGCAGTTTTTCTGTGCATATATCCCTGTCCTGTGGACTATCAGAAGGCAGAAAGGGGATTACGATGAGGATTGCCTGCTTGCCTGCATGTTCATCCTGATGACGGTCATGGTTCTGGTCGGCACCTTTGTCGGCGTGAAGCTGATGGGGCTGACAACCCTGCCAACCGTGGAAAAGAAAATTGCCGCGGAAGGCTTTACGGATGTGGAATATGATACCTGGATGTATGACCGTTGGCTCAATTTGGATGAGAATAACGAGAAGAAATATTATGTCTTCCAGGCGAAAAAGGATGGACAGACCTGGCAGATTGCCGCCGACCCCAAGGGCGGTCAGCTTGTGCAGATTACCGCGGAGGAGGATTGATGCCTCTTGCCGAAATAGGAAATTTTGTGTAAAATAAAATCAGAGGATTGTTGCTCTGGCGGTTCAGTCACTCTCTGCAAAGGGGGTGATGCTATGAATAATTATGTTACATACTCGGATTTGATCCAGTTTGGAATACTTATCGTAGCCATTATCGCCCTGTGTAGAACAGGGCGATAAATAAAACGACCGCCTAACAAAAGTTAGACGGTCTTTCCACCATAAAACGGACTGACCGCCTTCTCACGAGCAGCAATCCTTTTCTTATTTATAGTATACGATTTTAGAAAATCCATGTCAAGCGGAACCTTATTTCAGCCGTTCCCATTCCGCCGCCTTGAACCCAACCAGCACAAAATCCTTCCCAATTATTAACGGACGCTTCACCAGCATCCCGTTGGTTGCCAGCAGGGCAAGCTGTTCCTCCTCGCTCATGTGGGGCAGCTTTTCCTTGAGGTTCTGCTCCTTATAAACCAGACCGCTTGTGTTGAAAAATTTCTTAAGTGGCAGTCCGCTTTTCTCCCACCATGCCTTTAGCTCCTCTGCGCTGGGGTTGTCCTCCACGATGTGCCTGTCATCAAAGGCAACACCGTTTTCTGTAAGCCATGCCTTTGCCTTTTTGCAGGTGCTGCATTTGGGGTATTCCAAAAATAAAACGCTCATTTTTTCGCTTCCTTTCCCTGAATTTTTCCTATAGTATAAACTTTTTCTGTTTTTTCCACAAGTGCTATTGTTTTTTTGAAAAAACTGCGTTATCATACCATTATACAGTGAAATTTATTGCAGTTACTATAAAAAAACACACCCAATAAGGAGGCTTGTTCCAATGAAAATCGTTATTATCGAACCCTTGGGTATCACACCCGAAAAACTGGCAGAAGCAACCGCAGCAGTGAAGGCAAGAGGTCACGAAATCGTGGCATATGACACAAAGGAAGAAGATCAGGATAAACTGGCAGAACGCGGCAAGGATGCCGATATCATCATCATCGCAAATCAGCCCTTCCGTAAAAATGTCATCGAAAAATGCAAAAACCTGAAGCTGCTTTCCGTTGCATTCACAGGTGTAGACCATATCGATGTGGATTTCTGCAAGGAAAAAGGCATCTGCGTCTGCAATGCGGCAGGCTATTCCACAAATGCCGTTGCAGAATTGGCATTCGGTCTGGCAATCTCCGTTCTGAGAAATATCCCTGCGTGTGATGCCGTTTGCCGTAAGGAAGGCACAAAGGCAGGTCTGGTTGGCGGCGAGCTGTTCGGCAAAACCTTCGGTGTTGTCGGCACAGGTGCTATCGGCGGCAAGGTTGCAAAAATTGCACAGGCTTTCGGCTGCAAGGTTGTTGCGTACAGCAGAACCGTAAAACCCGAACTGCAGAACGCAGGCATTGAATATCTGCCCTTGGAAGAGGTGCTGAAGGTAAGCGACATCGTTTCTCTGCACGTTCCTCTGAATGATAAGACCAAAGGTCTCATCGGCGAAAAGGAAATCGCACTGATGAAGAAAAACGCAATTCTGCTGAATACGGCGCGCGGCCCTGTTGTGGATAGCGAAGCACTGGCAAAGGCGCTGAATGAAGAAAAGATTGCAGGCGCAGGCATTGATGTATTTGAAATGGAACCTCCCGTTCCTGCGGATCATCCTCTGCTGCACAGCAAGCATACCGTTGTAACCCCTCATGTTGCATTCGCATCTCATGAAGCACTGTTCACCAGAGCACAGATCGTGAGCGAAAACATTCTGAAATGGGAAGACGGCAAGCCCCAGAACGTAATCTGCTAAAACCTTGGGGGAAACATAATATAAAATTGATATGATGAAATGGGCAATTTCAAATCCATAGGATTTCTGAGATTGTCCATTTTTTCTTGAAATTTCGTTGCCAAAAGCGTATGCTTTTGGGTATAAAGTTTCGGTCAAGCCTTTTCAAAGGCTTGCGGTGTGTGAGGCAGCGCCTCGCGAAAAAAAGAGAATAAAAAGGAGGAATTTCCATGCGATTCGGGTTTATCGGTGCAGGCAATATGGCAGGCGCTATCATCAAGGGAATGACCATCGGCACAAAAAGCTATAACGGTAAGGATATTTTCATTACAAGCAAATCCGGCATCTCTGCCGAAAAGCTGGCGGAGATCTGCGGTGCCAATGCGGCGGCAACCGCGGCGGAGGTCGTTGCGGCGAGTGATGTTCTGGTGCTTGCGGTAAAGCCGCATATTCTGGCGGCTGTCCTGCCTGCATTAAAAGAAGAAATTGCGGCAAAGAAGCCATTGGTCGTTTCCATTGCGGCAGGCAAAAGTCTGGCATATCTGGCGGAGCTGTTGCCCGAGGGGACACCCATCGTCCGTATCATGCCGAATATCAATGCCAAAATCGGCGCGGCAACCAGCGGCCTTTGCGCCAATGCACTTGTAACGGCGGAACAGAAAGCTATCGTCAAGGAAATGTTCGCAACCATCGGTGCAGTTATCGAGGTTGAGGAAAGCCAGTTCGGCATTTTCACTGTTCTGGCAGGCTCTGCCCCTGCGTTTGCCTATCTTTATATGGATGCTCTGGCGCGCGCGGCGGTCAAGGCAGGCATGTCCAAAAAGCAGGCATTGGAAATCGCGGCGGCAACCGTAGAGGGCAGTGCGAAAATGGTACTCGAAAGCGGCGAGCATCCCATGGCACTCGTGGATCAGGTCTGCTCCCCCGGCGGCACAACCATCGAGGGCGTGGCCGCATTGCAGGCAAATGGCTTTGAAGCTACCCTGACAAAAGCCTTCGATGCCGTTCTGGAAAAAGATAAAAAGATGTAAAAAGGCGAAGCACTGAACTGAACCAGTAAAATCGGACAATAGTAAAAAAAGACCTCTTATTGTAGAATTAAACTATGATAGGAGGTTTTTCTATGTCTAAAAAAAATTGAAGTTTTAACACCGATTCTTATAAAACTAACTTGTGAGAGTCATTC
>JBNMGO010000349.1:0-2006 GCA_050872285.1 Anaerotignum sp. | reverse complement strand
GGACCCATTACGAAACGGGTCCCGGGTTTTTGTTACTTTTTAGCATAAAAAGTAAGGGAGAATGCCTTTGTTTTGCCGCGAAAGTTCTAAACTGGCGAACCTCTCATCTTCACCAACCTCTGATTATATCCCTAAACCTTCTCCGCCGTCCCCTTTGGCAGATACTCCATCGGATTCAGCAGTGTCCCATCCCGATAAATTCCATAATGCAGATGCGGCCCTGTCGAAAGCCCCGTATTCCCCGATTTTGCAACCACCTGTCCCTGCTTGATGTTTTCTCCCTTTTTCACCAGTATTTCCGAAAGGTGTGCATACAGAATTGTATAGCCGTCCGTTGTTTCATACCGCAGTAATTTTCCATACGTTGCCGAGGTGCGTACCTCCGTCACCGTGCCGCTTTTCACCGCCACAACCGCCGTCCCCTCCGAAACAGCAATATCCAGCCCGTCATGCACCTCCTGTTTCTGTAAAATGGGGTTTTCCCTCTCGCCGCAGGCAGAGGTCACTACCCCCGAAACAGGCGCAATCCAATCCTCCGTTTTCCGCTCCCACGCAAGCCCCGTCCACGTCAGCACACTAGGGTGATTCTTCCGTATCCGGTCGATAGACCTTCTCGTCCTGCCCCTGCTTTTCCCGAAAAACAGGCAGGCTTTCCCCTGCCCCCTTCCAGAGTGCCGCCCCTCGGCTCTTCCATTTCTGCACTTCCTCTGCCGAAATCTGGTAGGCAATCGTCTCTTTGATTTTATCGCAGACCATATCCGAGGTTTTGCTCTGGAATAAGGAAATCAATAAGCATCCCCCCACCAGTACCGCCGTCACATATGTCCGAAACGCGAGCGTGCCGCTTCGTTCCTGTCGTTCTTTCCCCCGAAAATTCTGCCTTGCGCGCATCCGCCGCTCCATCTCTCTCCTGCGGCGGCGTCTTTCCTGCTCCGTCATAATTCTCCCTCCTTTACCTTTACCTTATGTCCAAAAAAGACCGGATATACCCACGAAAAAAAGCCCTTTTACAGGGCTGTAGATTGTAGATAAAGTATTTTCAAGCAGCGGAAGGGTTCGGGAAACAAATCCGTTTCCTGAATAAAATCCGCAGAGAGGGCTTTGCCCACTCGAGGAAAACAGGAGGTTTCAAGGCGTTTCGCCGCCGGAACCTATCTGTTTATTCCTCTGTTTCAACAAGTCGAAATCCTGATTTCGACTTAAATTTATCTCTCCGCCTGCTCCAGACATTCCGCCACCGCATCCAGAACCGCCTGTGCCGAATGTGGATTTTCACTTTCCACCGCAATCTGCGCCGATTGGTTCTCAATCACCGCCTGCCCGACGGTTTCCGTCACCTCTGCCAGAAGCGGATAAAATACCGCCACCGCCTCTGTTGTCTCCTCCATGGAAACGTCCGCAATGCGCCCCTCCGCAATCGTTACGGCAACCTCCGCCGTCTCTCCGCCAAGCTGCATCTCTCCGTAATATGTACCGTCCCGATATGCGCCGTCCTCCTTCCCCATGTTCAGGAAAAATGCAATCAGCCCCACCAGAATGATAACCCCCAGTACCGCAAATACCGCCGTTTTGATTAACTCCTTCGCCTTCACTACCATAAATTTCGTGCTCCCCACGAAAATCCCTCCTCAGTCCTTCTTATCCTTACCATATTCTGTTTTTCCTTTCTTTATGCTGTCTTCCCTTGAAAAAAGACTGTCCCTTTTGTATCATAGAGGAAGAAACAAATCAGAAAGAAGGGATAAAAATGGGACTGCGTTTCATCATCGGCAGAGCCGGCACAGGCAAAACCCACCTCTGCATGGAGGAAATCATCAATCAATCGAATACAGGAGCGAAACGGCAGATTCTCATTGTTCCCGAGCAGTTCACCTCGCAGGCGGAACGGGACTTAATCACCGCAACGAAGCAGAACGCCATCCTCACCGCAGAGGTGCTCAGCTTCGGTCGTCTGGCGTATCGGGTGTTCTCCAAAAAGGGCATTGACAGCCGCACCCCTCTGGGGG
>JBNMGO010000170.1:0-3970 GCA_050872285.1 Anaerotignum sp. | reverse complement strand
TGCGGCGGAGGAAATGCAGCAGGTCTGGGAGAAGGGCAGAAAGGATATGCCGACAGGAGAGCTGCTCTGGAAAGGGTTTTTCCTGCCGCAGCGCTTTGCCAATTATGAAAAACGAATCGGCAGAGAGATTGCCTTTCGCAATTTTTATTTCCTGCTCTATGAAGGGATGAAAAAATTCCCCGAGGTTGCGGAATATTTCAAGGCATTCAACACACAGAAGGGAGAAATTCTCTACGGGATTCTGGAAAGAGGGCAGAAACGCGGAGAGATTATCAAAAATATCGATTTAGAGGATTATGTAGCCATGATTCTTGCCATGCAGGATGGCATTTTAGCCCTCCGCGTGCTGGATGAAACGATTGATGAGGAAGAAAAATATACAAAAATTCAATATCAGATGTGGAAGGATATTTCCACCGCGAAGATGCAGAATTATAAAGACGGAGGTGTGACAAGTGCAGTCTCATAAAAACGATACTACATATAAAATGGGGATCGATATCGGCTCTACGACCGTTAAAGTTGTGCTTGCCGATACGGAAAACAAAATTGCCTTCAGCAGATACAGAAGACATTTTTCGGAAATCAAAAAAACAGTAAAGGATATCCTGAAGGAAGCGAAGGAAGAAATCGGCAATGCCATTTTCTCTGCCATGATTACGGGCAGCGGCGGTGTTGCGCTGGCAAAGGCGATTGGCGTGGAATTTATTCAGGAGGTTGTTGCGACAGCCAATGCCGTAGAAGCAACCGCCCCCCAGACGGATGTTGCCATTGAGCTTGGCGGCGAGGATGCCAAGATTATCTATTTTGAAGGCGGCAACGTGGAGCAGAGAATGAACGGCGTCTGTGCCGGCGGTACAGGCTCCTTTATCGACCAGATGGCAAGCCTGCTGCAGACAGATGCAACCGGTCTGAATGAACTGGCAAAGGGCTATAAGGTCATTTATCCCATCGCGTCTCGCTGCGGTGTATTCGCAAAAACGGATATTCAGCCTCTGATTAACGAGGGTGCAAGAAAAGAGGACTTGGCGGCTTCTATTTTTCAGGCGGTTGTCAATCAGACCATCGCAGGTCTGGCGTGCGGCAAGCCCATCCGCGGACATGTTGCCTTCTTAGGTGGCCCTCTGCATTTCCTTTCCGAGCTGCGCCTGCGTTTCATTGAAACCCTGAAGCTGACGGATGAAACAACCATCATTCCCGAAAATTCCCATCTGTTCGCCGCTTACGGCACAGCCGTTTCCAATAAGGGCGAGGCAGAACTGGATTTTGATACACTGTTACATAAACTGGATAACGGCGTGGAGCTGACGGCAGAGGTTTCCCGTATGGAGCCTTTGTTTAAGGATGAAGCGGATTATGCCGCCTTCAAGGAACGCCATGACAGAGATAAGGTAAAACGCGTACCCCTGTCCAATTATCATGGGGATGCCTTCCTCGGCGTGGATGCAGGCTCCACCACAACAAAGGTGGCACTGGTTTCCAAGGATGGCGACCTGCTTTATTCCTTCTATGCAGGCAATGAGGGTAACCCTCTGAATGTCGTTATGAAAAGCCTGAATGAAATGTATGATATGATGCCCGAGGATGTTGTGATTCGCAATTCCTGCGTAACCGGCTACGGCGAAGGGCTGATTAAGGAAGCATTGATGATTGACCTCGGCTATATTGAAACCGTTGCACATTATAAGGCGGCGCAGTTCTTTAAGCCCGATGTGGACTTTATTCTGGACATCGGCGGACAGGATATGAAATGTATCCGCATTAAGGATAATGTCATCGACAGCGTTCTGCTGAATGAAGCCTGCTCCTCCGGGTGCGGCTCCTTCATCGAAACCTTCGCAAAATCCCTGAATTATACGGTTATGGATTTCGCAAAGGCGGCGCTGTTCGCAAAGAACCCTATTGACCTTGGTTCCAGATGTACGGTATTC
The DNA here is from genome assembly GCA_050872285.1 of Anaerotignum sp. Taxonomy (GTDB): domain Bacteria; phylum Bacillota; class Clostridia; order Lachnospirales; family Anaerotignaceae; genus Anaerotignum_A. Next base: position 2,039 of record JBNMGO010000170.1, on the reverse strand, counting down.
ATGAACTCCCGTGTAAAGCAGGCACAGAAGGAGGGCGCAGAGGTTGCGGACATCTCCGCAGGTCTGGCGTATTCCGTTATCAAAAACGCACTGCTGAAGGTTATCAAAATTTCCGACCCCAAGGCAATGGGCAAATCCATGGTTGTACAGGGCGGTACCTTCTATAATGACGCAGTACTGAAAAGCTTTGAAATGATTAGCGGCAGAGAAGCAGTCCGCCCCGATATCGCAGGCATCATGGGTGCTTTCGGTGCAGGGCTGATTGCCAGAGATAAATATACCGCAGGCTATCAGACCACGCTTATCAGCCGTGATGAAATGAACGCACTGGAAGTACGCTCCAATATGGCAAGATGTCAGGGCTGCACGAACCACTGCCTGCTGACGGTCAACCTGTTCAGTGGCGGCAGACGCTTCATCACAGGCAACCGCTGTGAAAGAGGTCTGGGGAAAGAAAAAATCGAAAACCCTGCACCCAACTTGTATGATTATAAACGCCACAGATTGTTCGATTATGAACCCCTGACGGCAGAGCAGGCAACGAAAGGCACCGTCGGCATCCCTCGTGTGCTGAATATGTTCGAGGATTACCCCTTCTGGTATACCTTCTTTACCAAGCTGGGCTACAGGGTTGTGCTTTCTCCCTTCTCCTCTAAGGCAGTGTTCGAGATGGGTATGGAATCCATCCCCAGTGAATCTGTCTGCTACCCTGCAAAACTGGTGCATGGACATATCATGTGGCTGATTCACGCAGGCGTTGACTTTATTTTCTATCCCGGCGTTGTCTATGAAAGACGAGACAGCTCTGCGGCGGATAATAACTATAACTGCCCCATCGTGGCATCCTATAATGAAAACATCAAAAATAACGTGGAGGACTTGAAGGAAAAGAATATCAAATTCATGAATCCTTTCCTCGCACTCGATAAAATCGAAACCGTTATCAAGCGTATGCAGGATGAATTTGTTCCCATGGGCTGTGATGCCAAGGAAATCAAAGCGGCAGTCGAAGCCGGCTGGAAGGAATGGGAAAACTTCCGCAGCGATATGCGTAAAAAAGGTGAAGAAACGCTGAAATATATCCGCGAAAGCAACATGACGGGTATCGTTCTGGCAGGCAGACCCTACCACGCAGACCCCGAAATCAACCACGGTATCCCTGAGCTGATTGCAGGTTACCGTATTGCCGTTCTGACGGAGGACAGCGTGGCGCATCTGGGTCATGTGGAACGTCCTACCATCGTGCGCGATCAGTGGACGTATCATTCCAGACTGTATGAAGCGGCAGCATTTGTAAAGAAACAGCAGGATATCGAATTTGTACAGCTGAACTCCTTCGGCTGTGGTCTGGATGCCGTTACAACAGACGAGGTAAAGGGTATCCTGACAGCGGCAGGCAAGATTTATACTGCCCTGAAAATTGACGAGGTCAATAACCTTGGCGCGGTGCGTATCCGTATCCGCTCTCTGATTGCTGCCATTGAGGACAGAAAGGAAAAGCATGTGCAGATTAAGAAGGGTGACGCATCCCTGCATCGCGTGCTGTTCACAAAGGAAATGAAGAAGGATTACACTATCATCTGCCCCCAGATGTCTCCCATCCATTTTGAACTTCTGGAGCCTGCATTCCGTCAGGCAGGGTATAAAATCGAGGTCATGGCGGCAATGGATAAGCACGCCATCGAAACAGGGCTGAAATATGTCAATAATGATGCCTGCTATCCTGCATTGATTTCCATCGGTCAGCTTCTGAATGCACTGCTTTCCGGCAAATATGACCTGAACCGTACGGCACTGCTCATCACCCAGACGGGCGGCGGCTGTCGTGCGACAAACTATATTGCCTTTATCCGTAAGGCACTGGCGAATATGGGTATGCCGAATATTCCCGTTATTTCCATCAACCCTGCTGGTCTGGAAAAGAACCCCGGCTTCAAATATGAGCCGTCTCTGATTCACCGCGCATTGCAGGCGATTGTATACGGCGATTTGTTTATGCGTGTGCTGTATCGCACCAGACCTTATGAAAAGGTAAAGGG
>JBNMGO010000048.1:0-7540 GCA_050872285.1 Anaerotignum sp. | reverse complement strand
GGGTTTCGGAAGTGGGGCGTACGCAGATGCGTTCCTCCAGCTTCTTTTCGCCGCCGTGGGTTACCCATGCAACCTCAGGTGCAAAGCCTTCTACATGGTCTTTTTCCTTCTGCAGCAGACTTTCGGGAATAAACATAGGCATATATACATTTTCTACGCCTGTTTCCTTGAAGCGGTCATCCAGCTGTCTTTGCAGCAGCTCCCAGATGGCATAGCCATAGGGGCGGATAATCATGCAGCCCTTCAGGCTGGAATATGCCGTCAGGTCAGCTTTTTTTACAACGTCCGTATACCACTGGGGAAAATCCACTTCCATATCGGTGATGGATTCTACAAATTTCTTTTCTTTTGCCATTTGATTTCCTCCTTAAAACTTTTTCTGCACAGAGAATTTCTGAAAATAAAAAAAGCCTTCATCCCTCTGAAAAGGGACCAAGGTCATTCGGCGGTGCCACCCTTATTGATGCAAAAATACATCCTCTCAAAGCCGTTAACGCCGCACTTACGCCGCATTTTCCCTGCGGAACTCAAGGGGCAGGTTCAAAAAGGCTTGCCGAGGCTCGCATCAACCGCCTGTTTTCTGGGGGCAAGGGGGCTTTTTTACTATTCCCTGTCATTGTTTTTCACGGTTTCTATGATACCCCGAAAAAGCAGGCTGTGTCAAGGCGAAAGGACAATTTCTTAAGAATTTCTTTCGGATTTTGTTAGAGGACTGTAATATTGCCGGAGGGGAAATATGGTAAAATGAAGATGTCAAACAACGAAAAAAGAAGATATGTCCAGAAAAAGAGAAGGGAGCGAAGGGTATGAAACGATTTTTTGCGGTGCTTTTGGCAATGACCATGTTCGGAACAACAGCTTATGCGGCAGAAAAAAAGGTAACGAAAACTGCAATTCCTGCACAGCAGGAGGTATCCTTTGATGGGCATGCAGAAATCATGCAGTGCTATAACATTGATGGGTATACTTATTTTCGCCTGCGCGATGTGGCACAGGAGGTAACAGATCATATGCAGAATTACATCCATCTTTTCAATGTATCCTATGATGCAAATACAAAAGAAATTCAGCTGATAAACTGGCAGAATACCTTCAAAAGGGAACCTTATGTGCCTGTAGAGGATGCAAAACCGTATGTGACGGGTACAAAGGAAAAACAGGCGATTCGCTCGACGATGCCTGTTTGCTTTGGTACGCGTGACATTGTGGCAGATAAGACACTGCATGGCTATAATATCGATGGATATACCTTTTATATGTTAAGAGAGTTGGCGGATCTGCTTGATATGCATATAGAATGGTGTGAAGAGGAAAAAGTGATTGAATTGGTATCCATGCCTTGGCAGGATGAGAATGGTGATCCAATTTTATACAGAAAGCCTGCCATTTATCTTTATCCCGAGGAAACAACCGATGTTTCCGTAGAATTGGAATACGATGGTGCGCTGACAACTGCCTATCCCGCCTACAACAATGGCTGGTATGTAACCGCACAGCCTGACGGCACACTGATCAACCACGCCGACGGCAGAGAATATTCCTACCTTTTCTGGGAAGGAGAGGGCTATGGGGAAATGGACTTTTCTCAGGGCTTTGTTGTAAAAGGGGAGGATACGGTTGCCTTCCTGCAGGAAAAACTTGCGGCAATGGGCATGACACCGAAGGAATACAATGAATTTATTGTTTACTGGCTGCCATATATGCAGAATAACGCCTATAATCTGATTTCCTTCCAATGGGAAAATTATGATACATCCGCAAAGCTGCAGATCACTCCTGAGCCTGATCATATGCTGCGCGTATTTATGGCATTTAAGCCGTTGGAACAGCCTGTTTCCGTTCCCGAACAGGAACTGCCGACGCTTACAAGAGAGGGCTTCACCGTTCTGGAATGGGGCGGCGCAGAGGTACGATAAAAGGAACCGGATTAGAACAGATTAGATGCACGACTTTACTTGAAAGAAGAATTTCCCTGTGGTATGATACATCTGTATCAGAAAAACAACCCGAAAAAAGGGAAAGGATAAAGAAAAATGAAAAAGATTTTGATTGTTGTGGATATGCAGAATGACTTTATTGACGGCTCTCTCGGTACACCCGAGGCGGAGGCGATTGTAGATAACGTGGCTGCGAAAATCAACACCTACACCAGAGACTGTGTTTATGCAACCAGAGACACCCATCAGGATAATTATCTGCAAACACAGGAGGGCGAAAACCTTCCCATTGTGCATTGCATTGAAGGCACGCATGGATGGCAGCTGAATGAAAAGATACAGACGGCTCTGGGCAGTGCCGTTGTGATGAATAAGCCTTCCTTCGGCTCGTGGGAACTGGCGGATATGATGGTCATGGAATTTGCAGGACTGCCTGCGGCGGAATGTGAAATTGAACTGGTCGGGCTTTGCACCGATATCTGCGTGGTTTCCAATGCGCTGATTCTGAAGGCAAGACTGCCCGAGGTGAAAATCAGCGTGGATGCGTCCTGTTGTGCAGGGGTAACGCCTGAAAGTCATGCGGCAGCTTTGCAGACCATGCGGATGTGTCAGATTCATGTACAATAAAAATTTTGCAGAAAGAAAATTTTTTCATAGGAAATTTTTTGTAAGGACGTGAGGGTATGAAGGACGAAAGATTAGAAAAGCTGGCAGATGTGCTGGTAAATTATTCAACAAAGGTGAAAAAAGGCGACCGCGTTGCCATTTCCGCGGAGGATGCGGCATTGCCGTTTATCAAGGCAGTTGCAAGGGCGGCAGTAAAGGCAGGCGCGCTGGTGGAATATTATATTGATGTGCCGGATGTGGATGCGGAGCTTCTGCGGAATGGGACAGAGGAGCAGTATGCAAGAGAAAATATCCGTTTTGGTGCCTGCGCGAAAAGCGATGTCTGGATCAGTGCGTGGGGCAGTGAGAATACAAAGACCATGCAGTCCATTGAGGCGGAACGGCTGAAACAGAAGCGTCTGGCGAATAAGGACAACCGCAAGATTTATTCCGAGCGCATGGGAACGGGTGAACTGCGCTGGTGCGGTACGCAGTTCCCGACAAACGGGGATGCCCAGAATGCAGGCATGAGTCTGGAGGAATACGAGGATTTTGTGTATACCGCAGGCTATCTTTATGAAAAGGATCCTGTTGCAAAGTGGCAGGAAATGGCGGCCTGGCAGGAAAAATGGGCGAAGTATCTGGATGGGAAGAAGGAACTGCATATTCTTTCCAAGGATACGGATATTCGCGTGAATGTGGCAGGCAGAAAATGGATTAACTGCTGTGGGGATGCCAATTTCCCCGATGGCGAGATTTTCACCTCTCCTGTAGAGGACGGCATTAACGGCTATATCACCTTTTCCTATCCCTCCATCATGAATGGGAATGAATTTTATGAGGTGCGCCTGATGGTGGAACAGGGACGCATTGTGGACGTTTCCTGCAAAAATGAGGACATGCTGGACACCCTGCTGTCCTATGTGGACACCGATGCAGGCTCCCGTTATTTCGGCGAGGTTGCCATCGGCACGAATTACGGGATTCAGCGGCACACAAAAAATATTCTGTTTGATGAAAAAATCGGCGGCTCCATGCACATGGCAATCGGCGAAGCTTTCCAGGAGGCGGGCGGCAAAAACGAATCTGCCATCCATTGGGATATGATTAACGATATGACAAAGGAAGGCAGAATTTATGCCGACGGCGAGCTTTTCTATGAAAACGGGAAATTTAAGGAAGAAATCTTAAAGAAATCCTAAGAAAGAGGGAATACCGAAAGGTTACGGAAAATGAACATTTTCTGTAGCCTTTTCCTTCGGAAAAATCAGAAAATGCAGGCTTTGTCGACAGAAAACCATTGACAGATTTATTACTTTTTTATATACTAAATGTAATAGATTTGTAACAATTACGAAGGAAAATGGTTTGGAGGAGATTCCAATGGGTTTAAATAAAGTAATGAAACAGATTTGTGTCACAGCCGCACTGGTTGTGCTGAGTACCGTAACCGCGTTTGCGGCAAGCACGGGACAGGCTTCCGGCACAAATGTAAACGTACGCGCAGGCGCAAGCACGAGTGCCAATGTGTTAGGCAAAATTAACAAGGGTACGGAATATACCGTTCTGGATAAGGTAGATAACTGGTTTAAGATTTCCTATAACGGCGCAACCGGTTATGTTTTCGCAGATTATTTCTCCGTAACAAAGGCGGACGGCAGCATTACCGGTTCCGGTGTCAACCTGAGAGAAAAGGCAACCACAGCTTCCAATTCTCTGAAAAAATTCGACAACGGCGATGCGGTAACTGTAACAGGACAGAATGACGGCTGGTATCGCGTTTCCTATAACGGCGGCTCCGCTTATGTGAGCAAGGATTATGTTTCCGGCAATCTGCTGCAGTATGTTTCCAAGGTGAGCAACGAAGCGGCGGCTGCCACAACTACAACAACAACAAATACAAATACAGCCGCAGCAACAGAGGATAAATACGGCGTAGTAACAGCAGACTCCGGCTTGAAGCTGCGCAAGGAGGCATCCACAAGTGCAGAGGTGCTGACGGTGCTTCCCTCCGGCACGATTGTTGATGTGGAACGCGCAGGTCAGGATTGGATCAGCGTTGTGACAGATGCAGGGCAGAAGGGCTATGTTTCCGCAGATTATCTGACTGTGAAAACAGGCGAAAAACCCGATAATACCACAAACAGCACAGCATCTGCAAAGGGTGCGGCAGTGGTTGCATACGGCAAGCAGTTCATCGGTACACCCTATGTATGGGGCGGCACAAACCTGAGCACAGGTGTAGATTGCTCCGGTTTTGTATACGCAGTTTATAAAAACTTCGGCATCACATTGAACCGTTCCTCCGCATCTATGGCGAGCAACGGTGTAGAGGTTTCCAAGGCGAATCTGCAGGCAGGCGATTTGGTATCCTTTAATACAGGCGGCAGCAGCAGCATCAGCCATGTCGGCATTTACTGCGGTGATGGTACATATGTTCATTCCACAGACGGAAAGGGCAACGGCGTTACCGTAACGAGCCTGAACAGCGGCTACAGCGCAAATACATATGTAACAGCAAGACGTATTCTGTAATGAAAAATCAAAAGAACTGACCGAAAAATCGGTTGGTTCTTTTTTGCGTTGCTTTTTGGAGAAGAAGGAGGATAAGAATGAATATTACCGTATATCTTGGGGCAAATGAAGGAAATGACAGCAGCCTGCGCGAGGCGGTGCAGGAACTTGGACATTGGATTGGCGAAAGCGGCAATGGACTGGTGTATGGCGGCTCCAAAACGGGGCTGATGGGCGAGCTTGCGAAGGCTGTTCTGGAAACGGGCGGCAGAGTGACAGGCGTAGAGCCGCAGTTTTTCATGGACGCAGGCTTTCAGTATGATGGGCTGACGGAGCTGATTGTGACAAAGGATATGTCCGAGCGGAAGGCAAAGATGATTGCTCTGGGGGAGGCGTTTATTGCCTTTCCCGGCGGTACAGGAACACTGGAGGAAATCTCCGAGATTATGAGCAAGGTTGCTTTAAAGCAGCTGGATGCGCCCTGTATTCTTTATAATCTGAATGGCTATTATGAGGATTTGAAGCATCTGCTTTCCCACATGATTGAGAAGGGGCTTTCCTCCGCAGAACGGCAGAAGGGTATCTTTTTTGCGGAAACGCTGGAAGAAATCAAGGAAATTCTCGTGAAATAAGACGTTCACAGAAAGACCTATAAAAATGCTAAGAATTGATTGCTTTGCAGAAAAATTTCCTTTATAATTTGAACAGGCAGAAATGCTGACAGCAACAGAGGAAAACAGATGCAAAGGAGTGGTTACATGAAGTACAATTTTGATGAAATCATCGACAGAAGAAATACGAATGCACTCAATACGGACGGTTTTCGTGGGTATATTTTCCACGCAGGTCCCGAAATGAAATTCCCTTATGCGGATGATGAATTTGTCAGAATGTGGGTAGCGGATATGGAATTTGCGACACCCCCCGAAATCTGCGAAGCCATTCAGAAAAGAGTAGAGAAACGTATTTTCGGCTATAGCTGTGTTTACAGTGATGATTACTATCAGGCATTTTCCGCATGGTGCAGAAAGATGTATGATTGGGACTTCCCGAAGGAGGAGCTGACCTTTTCTCCCGGTATCATTCCTGCGCTGTATCAGCTTCTGGAATCTCTTTTGACAAAGAATGAAAAGATTTTGATTGTTGCCCCTGCGTATGGCTTTTTTCAGCATGCCGCAGAGTATAATCATGTGGAATATGTCTGCTCCGATTTGAAGATTGATGAAACCGGATATTTTACGATTGATTTTGACGATTTTGCCAAAAAAGCGGCAGACCCTATGGTAAAGCTGGTGCTCTGGTGCAACCCTCATAACCCCTCCGGCAGAATGTGGACAGAGGAAGAATTGAAAAAAGTAGCGGAAATCGTTGAGAAGCATAACCTCTGGCTGATTTCTGATGAAATTCACTGCGATATCATCCGAACCGGCAGAAAGCATATCCCCATGGGGAAAATTATGCCTGATTACGGCAAGCTGATTACCTGTATGTCTGCCAGCAAGACCTTCAATATGGCAGGGCTGATGTTTTCTGATATCATCATTCGGGATGCACAGCTGCGGAAGATTTTCTGTGAACGGGATAAAATCGTAGGCTTTGTCAATCCGCTTTCCGTTGCGGCGCATCAGGCGGCGTATGAGAAATGTGACGAATGGCTTGCGGAATTTAAGACCTATCTGGATGAAAACTTTGCGTTTGTAAAGGAATATCTGGAAAAACATTTACCTGCGGCAGTGTTCTCTGTTCCCGAAGCAACCTATCTTGCTTGGGTGAACCTGAAGGGCTGCCTGCCGGATGTTGTGGATTTGCCCGGATTCTTTGCGAATGAAGCAGGTGTTTTGCTGGAAGGCGGCAATGACCTCTTCGTCGGCAACGCGGAAGGGTATGTTCGTCTGAACCTCGCAATGCCGCGCAGCATCATCAAGACAGGACTGGAACGCATGACCGAAGCGATTGAAAAGCATAATAAATAATCGAAATACATAATAAAAAGACCTTGCTCATTTTCACGAATGGGTAAGGTCTTTTTGGTTTATCCGGTTTATCTGATTTCTTATTCCTCTACATGCTCAATGGAAAGCAGCGCACAGGTCAGAAGCAGGAGAATATTGCAATAGACGATGGTGGTGCTGCCGAAATGCTGTGTGACAAGCGCACCGCAGCCTGCGCCGAGGATGAAGAAGAAAATCACGCCGTAATAATGCAGGCTTTTATAGCGCAGCTCCTTATCGCCGCTTTGCACGAAGCGGAACAGAAGCTCCGTGCCGCTGCGGAGATTCCCGGTACACATCGTAGAGGCGTAGGGCAGACCATGCACCTTACGGAAGCTCTGCACCTGCATGGAGCAGACAAAGGAAACCAGCACGTTTGCAACCACATCGTGCGTTTCCCCGAACGGGAGCCATGCCACGATGGAAAGCATTGCAATTTCAAAGAGCAGCACAATCTGCCGCCAATGCACCCTCGGCAGGGGGGTAATGAAT
>JBNMGO010000246.1:0-2985 GCA_050872285.1 Anaerotignum sp. | reverse complement strand
ATCTGCGTGCCAAACTGGCGAAGGACGGCTATGCCTACGTTTCCTGGGCACCCGTTTACGGCGCAGACTATTATTATGTATACAAATCCCTCTCCCCTGACGGGCCGTATACACGCATCAGCAATAACAACAGCGAAAAATGGTACTGGGGTTATCCGCAGTGCTTCGGCATTTCTGTCAACAGCACCTGCTATCTGCGCGTCACCACAGTGATTGACGGGCAGGAAAGCGCCCCCAGCGAGAGCATAAAAATTACAAAATAACAGCAAAATAATAACAAAAAAAAAGCAATTTCCTGTTTCCTAGGAAGTCGCTGTTTTCTTATTGCTTGATTTATTTTTTATTCCATTGGCTTTGTGATATCTGCCTCTGTCGCTTCGATATACTGCACCAGATCCTGCGGATTGAGAATCACCTGTTCGCCGCGCACCCCTGCGCTGACCGCGATTTCATCAAACAGGATACAGGTTTCATCAATAAAGGTCGGATATTTTTTCTTCATCCCAATCGGGGAGCAGCCGCCGCGGATATAACCCGTCAACCCAAGCAGCTCCTTCATATGCGTCATTTCCACCTTTTTATTTTTGGAAACAACTGCCGCTTTTTTCAAATCCAGCTCCATATCCACAGGGATACAGAACACCAGAATCCCCGTTTTATCCCCTCTCGTGACCAGTGTTTTAAACACCTGCTCGGCGTCCATGCCGACCTGCTCCGCTGCGTGCAGACCAGAAAGGTTCGGTTTATCATATTCATATTCCGCGGTGCGGTAGGCAATCCCTGCCGCCTCCAGAAGACGCATCACGTTGGTCTTTGTCATAAAACCACCTTCTTTTAATCATCCAGAATGATAAAGCTGTAATCGCCACCGGTGCGTTCCATGAAATAATTCCTTGCCGCAATATCAGAGGAAACAGGTGCCGCCGTCCAATATTCGCCATTGGAATAGGCAACATAGCGAGAGCCGTCCGTCAGGCGGAAGTACGCGCAGTTTGCCGTTGCACACTGATACTGAATCTGCGTTTTGCTGGTAATATAATACTTCCCGAACATTGCCGCCACTGCGCCGCCCTGCTCTGCCTTCACCAGACCGCGCCATGCCGCAAGGTTATATTTCGGCAGAACATCCACATTAAAATCGGGAATCAGCCGATTGATGGCAGTGATGGGATAAGCGTCCATCTGCACATTAGGATAGACAACCTCCCAGAAGCCGTTATCATTCTTGAGCACATATTCCTTGATATTTGCCGTATTGCCTGTGGTAGAAAATACCACTACGGCATATTTATTATCCTTTCGGATTTCACGCACATAATAATCCGCAAAGCGTCCTTCATACAGGCAGATATAATTCAGAATCCGCCCATATTCTGCCGTTGCGGAGGACAGCCGCCCGATATTGCCGTGGCTCTGGTTATATTTCGCCAGAAGCGCCTGATAATCGGACTGGGAAATCTGCCCTGCTTTGCCGCCGGCAGAAGCCAGAAGATACTTCCCGTTCTGCTTCACTGCCGCGAACGCGCCGAAATTCAGATAATTTGAGGACACGCTTGCACCGCTGTACGCCGCTAAGTCCTCCCCGTCAATCAGCAGAAGCTCAAACCCATCCGTATCCAGACCGCTTTCCAGATAGCCTTCCTTCACCAGCATGGCAGGGGTTATGTAACAGCCGTCATAATAGCCGTAAAGCTTGCCGTTTTTGCTCATCCAGCCGCGCTTTGCACCATTGACCTTATAATCCTGCTGTGCCGCGGCGGCAACCGCCGTCAGGTTATCATACACCTTGGACGCCTGCCAGAAGGGCTTATTCTGCGTGCTTTTCTTGCTGTCCGTCTTTTCGTTTTTCTTTTCGTCATCCTTGGATTTCTCATCATCCTGCTTTTCATCAGTTTTATCCGCCTTTTCGCCCGGCACGATAATCTCCGTCGTGCCGCCCTTGCCATCCGCAGTATCTGCATTGGAAGGAAGCGGGCTGCTCAGGTTGCAGCTGCTCATCAGAAACATGCAAAACGCCAGAAGCAGGCAAAAGATACCTTTATTCCTCACGGTAATCATCCTCTTTATCCTTGATTGCATCAAAAACAGAAAGCAGTTCTTCCTCGTGCGCCTGCAGGATTTTTGCAAGCTTTTCTTCCATAGCATCCTGCTCCTCAATAAAAGGGAAGCCTACAATCCAGACGGGATCGCAATGTCCTTCCTCCTCTATGATGGAATCCACCAGAGCGCCTACGGGTTCTGTATCATAATAATCAAAAACTGCTTCGTATTCCCAATCCTCCAGTTCTCTGTCGCAGCTCAGGCGCAGCACAACCTCATCGCCCTTGGCATAAATGCTCCAGATCAGCTCTGCGTGTTCGGGAACGGAATAGGAGCCGAGCTCCTGATCCAGAAAGCCGGTTTCTTCATCCTTCAACATGATTACGATTACTGTTTCTTCCATAAATGTTCTCCTTATTCACAATGATACCCACAGTTATCTGTTCAGTATACTACAAAAACCGCTTTCTTGCAACAAATCCCACTCTTTCGGGGGGCTATCCCTTCTGACGAAAATTTTTCAGTTTTGTTCCCGTTTTATTTCAGAATTTCCGGATAAGGAATAAATTCCTTCGGCGGGTTTGCATGCGCGCCGAGCATTTTTTCCATCCAGATCATGCCGAGCCACTGTTCCAGCTTATAGGCGCAGTCGGTGAATTTGCCGACTTCGCGATAACCCATTTTTTCATGAAAGGCAATGCTCTGCGGATTGGGATAGGCGATGCAGGCATTGACATTCTGCACATTCTGCTGTTTCAAGGCTTCTTCCAGCTTTTCATACAACAGCCTGCCGACACCGCGCCCACGCTCCGCACGTTCCAGATAAACCGTTGCCTCGGCAGACCAGATATACGCCCTTCTGGGGTGGAAGGCGGAGGCATAGGCATAGCCGATGATTCTGCCGTTTTCCACTGCCGCAAAATAGGGGTACGCCTTTATCGTATT
>JBNMGO010000047.1:0-7562 GCA_050872285.1 Anaerotignum sp. | reverse complement strand
TCTGCTCTTCGTCCCAATGGGGCTGTTTCTCCCCCTGCTTTGGGATTCCTGCCAATCCCTCCGCCGCACGCTCCTGTTCGCCCTCTGCGTCACCCTCGGCATTGAGCTTTCGCAGCTTTTCACTCTGCGCGCAACCGATATCAACGATATCCTCACGAACCTCGCAGGCGCAGCAATCGGATATTTTCTCGCAAAGCATGCCGCAAAAGACCTCCCTGCCGTATCCTCCCCCAAAGGAAAAGAGCCTATCCTGCTCTGCATCGTAACAGCCGCTGTGTTCTTTTTCGCACAGCCGTTTGTTTCCGCCTTCCTCTGGAAATTTCTTCTGTAGCACCTAAAAAATCCGACAGCGCGCAAATCTGTCGGATTTTCCTGTTTTCATCTGTGATAATCGCATTTCTGGCACTGCGCCATCTGGTTTTCCGTATCCTCCTTATAATAAATATCCGACCATTGGCAGATGCTCTGCAAAATCGGCACAACCGAACCGCCCTTCTCCGTCAGAGAATATTCCACTCTGGGCGGAATTTCATCATAGGATTTTCTCGCAACCATCCCGTCCGCAATTAAATCCTTCAGCGTTGCGGCAAGCACCGCATCCGTTATATTATACATTTCCTTGCGGATTTCGCTGTAGCGCAGGGTTTCCTTTGCGGAAAGCACGCAGATAATTCTTGATTTCCATTTACCGCCGAACACCGTCAGCCCATATTCCAATGGGCATCGAATATCGTCCTCCAATTTTTTCTTATATTTCGCCATAAAAATATCCCCCAAAGGTGCGCCCAGATAAGAAACCTTGAATTCTGAAATGCTGAAAGCTACGGCTACCGCGTCAGTTCCCCTTGACAGCCTAAGTCAAAGGATGCCTGCGGGAAACTTCCTTGTATCCGCAGTCTTTCAGCTATTTCATTTTCTTCATGTTTTCTTATTGGGACACACCTAACTATTCTAACTGTTTTCTCTTATTATAGCCTGTGGATACTGATTTTTAAAGTCACTATGAAATTTATGAGTTAGATTTCCTTTTTATTATCTGCGCCCGGTGTGGTCACAATCACTCTTTCGGGGGAAATGATAAGCGCGCCCTTTGCCGTTGCCGCCCCGTTGAACATCTTCTCTACCATCGCCTTGAAGGTGTTTACGATTTCGCCCTCTGTCACATACTCCGCCTTGCCCTTAATCTGGTAGCCCTCCAGATTTTCTGCATCATAAACGGAAATAGCAATTCTGCCGTTGTTTTCTCTGATGTTTTGCAGGGTTGTTTCCAGAAAAACATCCCCCACAACCAGCTTGCCCTCCGCCGTAACATCCTTGAATGCCACAGGCACGACATTCGGCTCCCCGTTCGCACAGGTTGCCAGATCCCACATACTTTTTTTCAATACCTTTACAACTGCTTCGTTTAACATGATGAATCCCTCCGTTTTTCATATTTTTCTTGTTTTTTCCGATGCACTCATATTAGCCGATTTGCTTAGGAAACGGAAGATATTAGGAAATTTATAAGTCACTATGAAATTTATGAGCGTATCTTTAAAATTCTGTAAAAAAATCTTAACGCTTTCTTTCTGGATTCCTTCCGATAAAGCGTGTATACTGTGTCAGGCAACAAAAAGAATCACTTTTATTTTTATGAAAGAAAGGAACTTTATCATGCGTACAACAAAAAACTGGGTGATGCGTCACCTTCCCTATATCGGCACAGCTATCCTGCTTTGCGGCATTTTCTGCCTGATTGCAAAAGCGCTTTCCCCCGAATATCTGGATGCGGAGGGCTATCTGCATGAAAACTTCTTCCTGCTGCCCATCGGCTTCGCGCTTCTGTTTGCCGCAATCCTGCTTTTCCTCGGGGCAGGCATCCATTTCCTTGTCGGCAGAAAAAATCACGCAAAATAAACAGGAGGAACGACTTTGACAATCCAGATTCTGAAATATATCGTTTCCGTATCCGAAATCGGCTCCATTACCGAAGCCGCCAGAAAGCTGAACCTCTCTCAGCCAAGCCTGTCCAATGCAATCAAAGAAGCAGAACGGGAGCTTGGCTTTTCCATTTTCAGCCGCAGCCGCTCCGGCGTTGCCCTGACAAAGGAAGGCACCGAATTTCTGGGATACGCAAGACAGGTGATACAGCAGATGGATCTGCTGGAGGATCGGTTTATTGCCAAGCGTCCGAAAAAGCAGCGTTTCTGCGTATCCACACAGCATTATACCTTTACTGCAAATGCGTTTGTGGAAATGGTGCAGACGTTCAAAGAGAATCAGTTTGAATTCATTTTAAACGAAACACAGACACACCAGATTCTTGAGGATGTGAAAAACCGTTTCTGCGATTTGGGTATTCTTTATCTTTGCAACAGAAACGAGGATTTTTTAAAGAAAACCCTACAGGAAATGGGGTTATGCTTTCATGAAATCATCCACGCCCGTCCGCATGTCTTTCTGCGGCGAGAGCACCCGCTGGCAAAGCAAAAATCTCTGCACCTTGCAGACCTTGCCCCCTTCCCACGGCTGAATTTTCTGCAAGGCAGCTATGAATCTGCGGAATATTCGGAAGAGCCATTCAGCACGGAATATGCAGAAAAAATCATTCGTGTCAGCGACCGTGCCGCCATTGTCAATCTCATGATTGGCTTAGATGGATATACCATTTCCAGCGGCATCTATCCCAACTATCTGCACGGAAGCGAAATCATTGCCGTTCCGTTGGCGGAAACCGAAACCATCCGCATCGGCTATGTGCTCTGCAAAGGACAGGAGCTTTCCGAACTGGGAAAAATCTACATCAAAATGCTGAAAAAATACAGCGATTCCATAGAATGAAACTATGGAACAGCATAAAAAATAAGTGTTACCTATGAAAAACTCCCCTGTGCTATAATAGCAAAAAATCAAAGAAAGGGGAGTTTTTTTCATGTCAAACACTATACTTCTGGGGTTTTTCCTCTATGCCGTCATCAATGCCTTCACGCCCGGTCCGGGAAATATTCTCGCCCTGAATACAATTACCAATTACGGCTGGAAGAAGGGCAAGCCATTGTTCTTCGGCATTTTTACAGGCTACTATGTTGTTCAGATTCTGTGTGCCGTTTTTGTATTCGGCATCGGCACATTTCTGCCAAAAGCATTACAGGTCATGCGCTATATCTGTGCCGCTTATATTTTATGGCTTGCCGTCCATATCGCACGCAGCAAACCGGAACTCTCTGAAGAGACAGGCAATGCCTCTTTTCTGAAGGGCTTTTTATTGCAGTTTGTCAATATAAAAATCTATATGTTCGGCATCACTGCACTCATTGGCTATATCACGCCCTATCGCACAGACTTCGCCGCTCTGCTGATTGCCGAACTATTCATTGCCACCATCGGAACCATCGCAACCACCACATGGATTGGCTTAGGGCTTCTGATTCAGAAGTTCTACCTCAGGCATTACCGCATCA
This sequence comes from Anaerotignum sp., assembly GCA_050872285.1. Lineage (GTDB taxonomy): Bacteria > Bacillota > Clostridia > Lachnospirales > Anaerotignaceae > Anaerotignum_A. The sequence goes on along the minus strand of JBNMGO010000047.1, from coordinate 4,119 downwards.
TCAATAGCATCCTCGCACTGACCTTAGCAGAATGTATCTGGAGTATTCTTGCCGGATAAAAATACCCGTGCACACAAAAACCCTCTCTGCATGAATTTATATGCAAAGAGGGTTCTTTTTCTGTATTTTTATTTTCTATTTCTTGCTTCCAGACGATAAATCGGCATTCCGCGAGAAGAAAATTTCTCCTCATATTCCGTCATGATATTGCCTTCATAATCGCTGTTATGTAAATCCAGGCTGATGTTGGAAAGCTTCCAGTCATCCGCGCAGAATTCATTCAGAGAGAATTCAAACAGACCGCGGTTATCCGTCTTGAAGAAGATTTCCGCATCCTCGCCCATGATGCGGCGGTATTCCTGCAAAAAGCCGCGATAGGTCAGGCGGCGTTTATAGGTGCGCTTTTTGGGCCAGGGGTCGCTGAAATTCAGATACAGTCTCTGAAATTCGCCCACCTCAAACAAATCCGACAGGTTGCTTGCATTATCCCAGACAAACGCCAGATTCGGCAGCTCCTCATCCGCGCGTCTTGCCGCCATTGCCACAACCGTTTCCTGCCGCTCAATGCCGATAAAGTTCACATCGGGGTAGGTTTCCGCATTTTTCCGCAGAAAACCGCCCTTGCCGCAGCCAATCTCCACATAAATCGGGTGGTCGTTGCCGAAATATTCCTTCCATTTGCCCTTTTTCTCGGGGGCATCGTTAATCACTAATGTATTATCCAATAATTCCTGGGCAGCCCAGGGTTTCTTTCTGACTCTCATGTAGCTGTTCCTTTCCTGCTGCAATTTCCGAAAATAACAGAATGAGTATACACGAAAATCCTTACTTTTTCAACCTTCCTGCGTCAAAAAAGCCATCCAGTAGCCCCAGTCCCCATCCACACGGCGAAATTCCCGAAACCCGAAGCGTTGTGCCTCCACTTCCTCCGCGGCATCATATTCTCCCGGCAGACCGAGCCAGAAACCATTTTCTGCCTGCCGCAGAATCAGATGATGATATCTTCTGTAGGGGAGCAGGAAGAAAAATTCCTTCTGCCATTTCAGCGGAATCTGTGCGAGCAGGGTCAGCTCTTCCAGAAAGAGACAATCCCAGAGGACACCATCCCCGAAGGGCTCCAGTTTTTTATGCTGTCCAATGGTGTCCTTTTGCTGTCCACTCGTGTCCGCTTTGTCCACTTTGTCCGCAGTTTTGTCCACTGTTTCCGCACCCGTGTCCGCACATTGTCCGCCCTCTCGGACAGGGGGATTTTCCGTTTTTCCTGCCGCGCGAATGTTTGCCGTTTCCTCTGCCGAAAGCACCCCCGTTTCCTCGAGATTCTCCAATTCCCGTCTGAATTTCGCCAGAAGTCCCTGAAAACTGCCGTGACAGCTTTGCGCGGTGGTCTGCTGCTCTTCTGGCTTGGGCGGCTCTTCTTTTTGCTCCGATAAAACCGTGGTTTTCTCTGCTTTAAGGTCGATTTTTTCCTGTAATTTCGGCATTTCCTGCGGTTTTTCTTTTTGGGGCGGCTCTGCCTTTTTCTGCGGCTGAAAGATGGCTTTCCAATCGGTTTTCTCCCCGAAATATGCCGCAAGCGGCGCGGAATAGCCGCCCTCCTCCGCCAGAATCAGCACCGTATGAAAATCCTCCGCGCGCTGCCCCTTCCCGACTGCATCGGGGTCAAATTCCCATTTCAGCTCAGCATGCCCTTCCTTTTTTTCCGGGCACAGTTCGCCGCAGAAAATGCTCTCCTGCCCTGCCAGCAGATACACCGCATAGCAAAGCGGTCGCAGCCCCTGCACCGTGAGATGCAGCCTGCCTGTGCCGTTTTTCAGTTCCATGATGCAGCTGCCCCAGGGGGGACGCTTGCCGACGGCATAGCCTGCCGTTTCCTGCCGCAGCATCAGGAATACCTTATCATATCGTCTGTTATACATACCCTTCCTCCTCTGCTTGTCTGTTTCATCGGCATCACTGTTACAGGATATGCGGCGGCAATAAAAAAAGAACCCCGAATCAGGGTTCCTTTGGAATTCCGTATAACGAAAGAGAGGTGTTCTTATAGGCTTTTTCCTCGCTGACATCGCGCCCGAACCATGCCGGAGCGGTGAAGCCTTCCGCCGCTTCCAGAGAGGGAAATTCCACCTCGGTGGTCATGAGTCCCTGCAACTCGCCCTCGTAAATATCGACTTCTGCGGTCAGACCGCCCGCGATTGGCACGAGATAGCGTTTCTTGCGGACGGGCGTGCCTTCTGTTTTCAGCGACAGGCGGTCATACTCCTCTTTGCTGAGGGGCAGTTCAAATTCCTCGCGCGCCAGATGCCCTTTTCCCTTCACCGTCAGGATATAATCCGTGTTGCTCTGACGGATACGAATGGTCGGAGAAAAGGAGAGGTACGCCTGCGTGATTGCCTTGCAGGGGTACGCCGTAATATCAAAAGGGAGCTCCTTCGTTAAAAATTTTCGTTCAATTTCCATCTTACAGTTCCTTCTTTCTCTCATTGAGGATTGACGGCATCCGCAATGCGCTCCACCGCGCCGCCGACAAAGCTGATGACTCTCCGGTCGATAACCGTGCCCTCTGCCGATACGGTCACATCGGCAAGCCCGAATTGGTTCTTCTGACTGTCAGTGGTTTCACCGGACAGGGTCTGCCACTGCACGGTGATATCCTCTTTTGTAATATCGGCATCGGTTTCGATTTCATACTGCATATCCTTACTGAATGCGGAATTGGAATGGGACATGACCAGAAGTCCGCCCGTTTTCCGATACACCTTGACGGTGTAATAAACCAGATCTTCTTCGTTTTCCACATATTTCTCATTCGGAGAAATTGTGTTTTCATAAATCAGATTTGCTTCCATATCCGTTTCCGTGTCATTGTCGGCTGTGTCAGTCCCTCCGCCGCAGCCGACAAGCAGAAACACAAAAACCAGAAGTATACACATCCATTTTTTCATGCGGCTTTTCCTCCTATTCGATGAATACCGTATTTTTATAGAATAGCATATTATTTCTGTTTCAAATCATCAAGATAGGCATCCTGCCAGAAACACATATCCATTAACTTCATCGGTGGGTATTCTATCCCTCTTTTGCTCAATTCCTGCCGCAGTTTTTCAAACACATCTAAGTTGTCACAATAAAATTTAGCAACACTGTAAATAGAATTTTTATTATATTTGCCATTGGAAATATGGTGTTTTTTCACCGCCTGCATATAGTAGCGGTCATAAGCAGGAACACAACCCAATGTACCAAGCAAAATCTTTGTTATCAAAGTATCCGTTGCATGATTTACCTCATCCGCAAAAGACGGTCTTTCCTCTGCATAACATTTTCTGATTCTCGCTCCAATCTCCCCTAACAGCTGAAGATTTTCTTCTTTACACAATTCTTCGGCAGAAATTCCACATAAAGGATAGTATCTTTTTTCCTGAATTATCTGAATGATTGGAATATGTACCTTGTAATCCTTTTGCAGTAAAAAAGAGGAACCTCTATACATTCCCCAACTCGCTAAATAAAACGCAAGATGAAGCGCCAGATAGTCCACAGTTTGGTCATCTGTTTTGTTTCGATTTTCCAAAAATGCCCGATAGCAATGCTCCCAAGACAAATATCTTCCATGTTTATCCACCTCTGTTGCATGGAAATACTCTGAAATAAGCCTAACTGCACATTCTGACGACATCGTAATTTTCTCTTGCTGTACTTGATGCTGTCTTATTTCTGTGTGCTTTAATTTTTGCAGTCCATTTTGTTCCTGCACATCAGCTCCGCAAAGAGTATACTTTGCAGGATACGCTCCTGACCGAATCACTAAATCATCTTTTACCAGTAACATCAGTGCATTGTAAATATTGCGCATATGAAAATTATCCTGATATATAGCCTCAGCCAATTCCGCCTGCGTCATAGCGCCATTTGCTCGGAGTAATGCCAGAATTTTATCTCTTTGGCTCATTCTTCCATGCCCCCATTCTTCTTGCTTTTCCCGTTACTTCTTCCGTTTTGTCACATGGAAATCGCAGCAATCATCGCCCTGTGCGAGGGTTTTGGTGCGGTGCAGTTCGCCGCCCTCATAGCGATAGCTTCTTTCATCCATTTTGCAAAGGCAGGGGACAAACTCGAAGC
>JBNMGO010000398.1:0-1657 GCA_050872285.1 Anaerotignum sp. | reverse complement strand
TCATTTGCCTGCTGGATGGAACAGCGGAAGACTGGCGCGAGGAAAATATGACCTTTGCCGATTTTGCGGGAAAAATGGAGAATCGTGTCGAAGATTTTCATTGCACAAGGGTGGTTGCGCTGAGCGTCCTTGTGGATAACCAAGAGGGGACTTTGCCTGTGGATTCTGTGGAAACCGCATTTCAGGCGTATGATAAAACGCTCTATCGTGTCTTCTGGCAGTTTTCGCCCGAGACAGGCAGGCTGACTGCCGCACAGGGACAGCCGACACAGCTTCTGGGCGTGGAAAAGCTTCTGCGCGCGGCGGCAGAGGGCAGGGAGCCGGAGGTTCTCGTCCTCAGGGATACCAAGGAACAGAAAACGCCCGTCGCAACGGCATTGATTTTCGTGATCTGCGCGGCACTTCTGGCGTGGTGCATGCTTTCCGGGCAAAGAGAGGAAATCCTCTCCGCCTACGGTCTGAGCCGCGAGGGGATTCTTGCAGGCGAATATTACCGCTTTTTCACCTGTATGTTTCTCCATGCAGGGCTGCTCCATCTGGCATCCAACAGCATCTATCTGTACTATTTCGGCGTGCGCGCGGAACGCCTTCTCGGTACGGGAAAATTTCTGGTGCTGTATCTGGTTTCGGGGCTTTGCGGCGGCATCTTCAGCGTGCTGTTCAGCGGTAATGCAGGCGTTTCCATCGGCGCATCCGGTGCGATTTATGGTCTGCTCGGCGCGATGCTCCTGCTCACCAAAAAGCGCGGCGCACGCTATACGGGCATGAATTATTCCACCATGCTCCTTCTGGCGGCAACGGCAATCGGCATCGGCTTTTTGCAGGAGGGCGTGGATAACTTCGCGCATATCGGCGGTTTTCTGGGCGGCATTGCCGTGTTTTCCCTGCTTCTGCGGAAAAAATGAGCAAAGCTGTGGACAAGCTATGGATAACCTGTGGAGTTATCCCCAAAAAAGCTGTGGATAAGGGGGTATTTATCCCCAAAGAAATTATGCAATACAAGATGAATATTATGATTTGCCGTAAAATCAAGGGATTTTCGGTCAGTTCTGCGTGAAAAAGAAAAAACAGACACTATATCTTGGGTTTACAGAATTAGTTATCCCCAAAATTATTGTGGATAACCCCCACATCCTGTGGATAACTCATGTGAAATGTGGAAAAAGGAGAAATTTTATGAACTATATCAGAAAATTGCAGGAACCACTGCTGACAGCCGTGCAAAGCTCGCCCTATCGGGAAAAGACCATCGTGTTCGGCGAGGGTGCCGAAACGCCAAAGCTGATGATGATTGGCGAAGCCCCCGGCGGCGATGAGGAAAAGCAGGGCCGCCCCTTCGTCGGCAAGGCGGGGAAGAACCTTTCCGCCTTTCTGGAGGTGGTCGGCTTAAAAAGAGAAGAAATTTATATCTCCAACGTAGTCAAGCTGCGCCCGACAAAGGAAAGCCCCAAAACGGGCAAGGCGGTGAATCGTCCCCCCTCTGCGGAGGAAATCGCGTTTTTCCTGCCTTTTTTGCAGGCGGAAATCCGGACGATTGCGCCGAAGGTGCTTGTCACACTGGGGAATGTCCCCCTTAAGGCGGTCACAGGGGAGAAAAAAGCCGTCATTGGGGACTACCATGGCAGACCTGTCGCGCTGGCGGATGGGAGTATCCTGT
>JBNMGO010000400.1:0-1639 GCA_050872285.1 Anaerotignum sp. | reverse complement strand
TTTTTCTCTCGGCGGAAGGATCCATGCCCCTTTATTCCGTTTATCACAAAATTTATTTTAGCATAAAATGATGGATTTGCAAGTTTATTTTCTAATTCTGTTGCACTACCTGCGGTTTACGCCCAGAATACCGCCAATCACGCCTGCCGCAAGTGCCACCGCAAGCGTCATCAGTCCCGAAGCATGCAGAGTGAAGGAATCCGCCGCAAGGCTCGTAATCAAATAAAGCAGAACGGTATATACAAGCCCTGCCAATGCCCCCCAGAGCAGTCCTTGTTTCCTTTTGCACGCCGCCCAGTCATAGCCTGCCGCCGCCGCGGAAAGTGCCGTGCAGATGAGCGAAACCAGGGGCAGGCTCTCCTCCGAAACAGCCGTATAGGTCAGTATCATCCCAAATCCGATAAAAATAATGCAGGTAATCGCAAAGGCAATCCCCATGCCGCGCAGAAGGCAGAGTGCCGTGCCGCCTGTCTGTTTTTCGCGGTTCTGGCGGCTATGTATGCTCTTTTTTTCTCTTTTTTCCCTTTTCTTTTTTTCCTTCCCCAAAAAATCACATCCCATCCAAACAGAATCCTCTGATTTTATCTTATGGGTCTTTTGGAAAAAGTATGCTATACTATAGAAAGACTATCGGCTGAAAGGAGGCATTTTTATGCACAATTCCTCTATTATAGATTTACATTGCCATTCCACCGCTTCGGACGGCACCTATCCCCCCAAAGAGGTCGCAGCGCTGGCGCAGAAAATCGGGCTTTCCGCCATCGCCCTGACCGACCACGATACCATTGACGGTCTGGCAGAATTCCAGGTCGCAGGCAACGCCCTCGGCATCGAAACCATCACAGGCATCGAATTTGCCGCGCTCTGGGAAAACTTCCACCGTCCCGAAATCCATATTGTCGGTCTGGGTTTCGACCCGACACATCCCGTTTTGCAGAGCCGCATGGAAACCATCCGCAGCAGCCGCGATATCCGCAACAAAAAGATGTGCGAAAAGCTTTCCTCTATCGGTCTGCATCTGACTCTGGACGAGGTTGCAGCAAATGCAGGCGGCGAAATCATCACACGGGCGCATTTTGCGAATGTTCTGCTTGAAAAGGGCTATATCAAAAAGAAGGCGGACGCCTTTTCCCGTTATATTTCCCCCGGTCTGCCCGGCTATGTAGAGCGCGAATTTCTCTCTCCTGCCCTCTGCATCGAAACCATCAAGGCGGCAGGCGGCGCGGCAGTTCTGGCGCATCCCACGCTTTACAATCTGGATATATCCCAGTTGGAAATCCTTTGCAGAGAGCTCATTTCCTATGGTCTGGACGGCATCGAGTGCCAATATTCCACCTATACCCCCGAACAGACAAAGGAAATTTCCACTCTTGCCGAAAAATTAAACCTGCTCCCCTCCGGCGGCAGTGATTTTCATGGAAAAAATAAACCCGATATCCACCTCGGCACCGGCAAAAATAACCTCGCCATTCCCTATTCCTTCTGGGAAGATTTAAAAAAACGCACACATTAAAAAGGACGGCTTTGCCGTCCTTTTTTTATTGCCAAAATCCTGATTTTGACTGATTATTTCATAATTTCAACCATCTTTTCGCCTTCGTCCAAAGGAGTGTAGGTTACGGTATAGCCAAGCTGTTCA
>JBNMGO010000271.1:0-2680 GCA_050872285.1 Anaerotignum sp. | reverse complement strand
TTGCAATCCGTCAAACAACCTGTGCTGCCTGCTTCAGAGTGTAAAAGCTTCCTCCGTCTTACACTGCTCTGTCCCAAACAACCCCTGTTATTTGCTTGTCTTTAGTCTAAAGCTTGGATTAAATCCAATGTCAAGCATAATTTTACAAAAATTTTCATTTTGACTTCAAAGCCGAAAATTCAATGTTTTGAACCATTTATCGAATGAAATTTACAAAAAATTACATCCCACAAAAAGTAAATTCGGCACTGCTTCCAACATTTTTGTATAGGAGAGAACGAAACATGGTACTAAAATCCCGATATGATTTTGCAGAAGTCTGCTCTTTCTTTTTTAATTATTATACCATACGCTTCACCAACGAAGATTTCACAAAATTCGACTTGACAAACGATTTTCAATAAAATAATGTCACAAATTGTATATTTTTTCTCATTTTTCTTTTTAAAGATTTTTCCATGTTTTTCAACTTTTGCAGCAACCTTAGGAACGGTGCGAAACAACGCCAATGTATAAGTTCTTAGCAAAATAAACGGAACAATGTCTCTTGTCGATAATATTCTTAAATCTAAAAAAACCGACAAAAGCTGTATAACCATAACTTTTGTCGGTTCTATTTTCAAAAAATTCGTCTAAAATCCAAACATTCCAAAAAGTTTTTCAAAAGATGCTCTTTAGAACATACCTGCAAACGAATCTATATGTTTCCTTAAAACTTTGCCTATATGCACTTTATAATACAAATCCGCCGCCGGCAACAAATTCCCCGTCATATAATACAAGCGACTGCCCGGGCGTGATGGCTCTCTGGGGTTCATCAAACACAACCTCTAATTTATCCTCCCCGACCATCTTCACCGTACACCATGCAGGCTTATGCGCATAGCGAATTTTCGCCAGAAAACGCTGCCCATCCTCAAATTTATCATACGCCATATACGCCAGATTGCCTGCGTAAAGCGTTGTCTGGAACAACGCCGCATTATTGGAAAGAACAACCTCGTTCTTTTCCGTATCCAATCGATACACAAACGCAGGCTTGCCAAGCGCAATGCCAAGTCCCTTTCTCTGCCCGATGGTATAATGAATCAGTCCCTTGTGTTTCCCTAAAACATTCCCGTCCAGATCCACAAAATTGCCGGGCGTTTCCGTCAGGTTGCCCTCTCTTTCAATGAAAGCAGCATAATCCCCGTCAGGAATAAAGCAGATATCCTGACTTTCGCTTTTCTTCGCCACAAAACCGTCTACGTTCTGTGCAATCTTGCGCACCTCGTCCTTGGTGTATTCCCCAATGGGCAGAAGCATTGCGCCCAGCTGCTCCTGCGTCAACCGATAAAGCGCATAGGTCTGATCCTTTGCCGCGGTTGCGGAATTTCGGATGGCATAACGCCCCGTTTTCGGGTGCTTTTCGATACGCGCATAATGCCCTGTCGCAATATGCTCCCCACCGATTTCCTTTGCCTTATCCAGAAGGGATTTCTCCTTTACCATGCGGTTGCAGACAATACAGGGGTTCGGGGTCACGCCCTTCTGATACTGCCCGATAAAATCATTCACCACGCAGGTACGGAAGGGTTCTCTGCAATCCAGAACCTCATGCGGAATCCCGATGGATGCCGCCACCCGTTTTGCGTCGGCAATGGCTTTTTCTGTGCCTTCTCCGTCCCACATCCGCAGCGTCACGCCTGTCACCTCGTAGCCCTGCTGATTCAAAAGATACGCCGCAACGGTGCTGTCCACGCCGCCGCTCATCCCTACTACTACTTTTCCTTTGTTCATTTCTTTTCACCTCGTCTGCCCTGCTTTTTTCCAAGGCGTTTTTTCCATCGGCTGATTCTGTCCTTCTGCACCAGCCGTTTTGTATAAGCGAAGGTTTTCTCCTCGCCCTCCTCTGCCAGCATCTGCAATAAATGATTCAGCAGAGCAAGGCTTTCGGGGTGCATCACCGCCTGTACGCGCTTACTTTTCTGATGATACAGCCAGGGGCTTGCATCGGTATAGTTTTCCTTCTGATAAACCTTGCACGCCGCAATGCGGTCCATGAACATTTCCACCACATACCGCAGGGGCATTTTCATCCCAATCAGAAGCGGTCCTTCGCTGCCCGGCATGGTATAATCAATCCAGTATTCAAAATGGTGCTTATTCCTGCCCTTGTGATGCAGCCACGAGGAGGAATAACCCTTTTCCTCTTTCTCCGCATTGTTGGGACTGCGGTCGCCCTGAAAATATTTCGCGCCGACCAGAAATTCCGTCGGGCTGTATTTACTGAGGTCATGCGTCAGCCCCTGCCAGTAAAGCCCAACCCGAAAGCAGCCCTGCCGCACCAGCCTTCTGTGGTATGTAATCGTCTGAAAATGTTCCTTTACATGCATCCTTCTCATTCCTTCTTGAAAACCTTCTCAAAAAAGAAACCCCAATTCTCGGGAATTGAGGCCTCTGTAAGGTCATTTATCGTTTATTTTGTCAGCTTGGAAATTGCTTTGAAATGGGGTGTGCCTGCACCCTGTGTCATTTCATACAGCGCACCTTCGCAGGTGGTTACGAATGCACCCTCCTGCACCGCTCTCTGGATGGCATACTCCTTATTATATACCACTCTGGAGCCTACGCAGTCCGCTACGATAAATACACGATAGCCTTCGCCAATCAGGTCTACAATGCTCTGCAGCACACAGAT
>JBNMGO010000172.1:0-3881 GCA_050872285.1 Anaerotignum sp. | reverse complement strand
TGCATCGGCGATTTCTGCAAGCTTTATTCCTGTTTTTGTGGAATATTTGCAGAAAAAGGGGCGGCAGGAGGCGTTTTCGCTTGCGAACCGCTTTATTACGATGATTTCGACGGTTACGATTCTCATGATGCTTTTGGGGATAGCGTTTGCAAAGCCGCTGACGCTTTTAATCGCCCCGGGGTATGACGTGGAGACGGTGACGCTTTGCGTGGGGCTTTTGCGGATGCTCTTCCCGACGATGCTTTTTACGGCGGTTGCGTTTTCCTTTGTGGGGATTTTGCAGTCGTTGGAGGAATTTAATGTGCCTGCGGCGCTGAGCGTGGTTTCCAACGGGGTATTGATTCTGTATTATATTTTCTTTAACGAGAAATTCGGGATTCTGGGGCTGACGGCGGCGTTTCTGATTGGCTGGGCGATGCAGGCAATTATCCAGCTGCCATCCCTCTGGAAAAAGGGCTATCATTACCGCCCGGATTTTCATTTTAAGGATGAAGGACTGAAAAAAATCGGGAAGCTGATGCTGCCTGTAATGGTGAGCACCTGGATTCAGCCGATTAACTTTATGGTAAATACGCGCTTTGCTTCGCAGCTTTCGAGCGGCAGTGCGGTGAACGGGGAACTGGGTGTTTCCGCGCTGGAATATGCGAATAACCTGTATACGATTATCGTGGGCGTTTTTGTGCTTGCGATTGCAAATATGGTTTTCCCGAAATTCTCCCGTATGACGGAGGATAAAAAGGAATTCGGTCTGACGGTCAGAGGGACGCTGAAATCCATGATTTTCCTCTTGATTCCGATGACAGTGGGACTGATGGTTCTGGCACAGCCTGTGGTTTCTCTGATTTACCAGAGAGGGGCGTTTGACGAAACGGCAACACAGCTGACAGCGGCGGCATTGTTCTTCTTTGCGCTGGGCATGGTTTGCTACGGTGTGCAGAATATTCTGAGCCGCGCCTTTTATGCAAACCAGGATGGGAAAACACCGTTTTATTCGGGATTGGTTTCCATCATCATCAACGCGGTTTTGTGTTGGCTTTTGCTGAAGCCGATGGGCATTGGCGGTCTGGCGTTATCTGCGGCGGTTTCTTCCACAGCGGCGGCGGCAGTGCTTCTGATTCCTGCGGTGAAGCAGTATCCCGATATTCTGGATAAGGACTTTGTGTTCCAGATGGGGCGGATGCTTCTGGCGGCGGCAGGGATGCTTGTGCTGGTGTTCGGGTGCAGATGGGTGCTTCTGCCGAGACTGGGCGGACGCGTCATCGGGCAGATTATTCTGCTTTGCATCTGCGGCGGCGTTGGCGTGGTATCCTATATGATTTTTGCAAAAATCCTCAGAATTGAGGAAAGTGATTTTGTGTTCGGCATGCTGAAAAAGCTGCGGAACAGAGGAAATGGGGAGGCGGTAAGCGTACCCCGAAAGAAGAAAAAACGGAGAACTTACACAATGACAGAAAAAATTTCTGCGATAATTGAAGACAGCTTCTGTTTCCGCCTGCTTGCGGCAATCTGCACGCTGCTGCGGTCTGTCTGGATGAACAGCATTGCGTACAGCATTTATGCGGCAATTTGCAGGGGACTCAAGAATGCGTTTGAAAACAGCACGATTCTCGGGTTTCTGCGTGCAAACTGGGACAGATATCTGAATACAAGACATGGGATTCTGCCGCGGTTCTGGCATAATCTGGTACATTGGAGCGGCATGGCGGTGCGCAGAGAAAGCAATGGCTTTGCGGCGGCAATGGGCGAGAGCTTTTTCTTCCGTGTGTTTAATCAGAATTTCCTGATTCTCTGCCTTGCAGGGATTGTGGCGGCGATTCCCATTCTGCCGACGATGCTGTTGGCGGTTCTGGTTCTGGGGACATTTCTGCTGTATTTCATTCAGCTTTTCTTAGGAAGAATCCGAATGCAGCGGACAAGCATGGTAAGCGTACTTCTGGGGTGCTTTGGCGTTTGTATCCTGTATGCAGGGGTGACAAGCTATGCCTTCCCTTCGGCATTGCTGGCAATGAGCCTGTTCCTGATTCTGATGGCGGTATTCTTTGTGGCGAAGGATGCCATTGATACGGAAGAAAAACTGAATTTTGTGCTCTGGGTGCTGATTACCGTAGGGGCACTGATTGCGCTTTACGCGGTATATCAATACATCATCGGGGTGGAAATGGATGCCGCATGGGTGGATGAGGAAAGCTTTGACATCACCACGCGTGCATATGCAACCTTCAGCAACCCGAATGTATTAGGCGAATATCTGATTCTGGTCGGTTCTCTGGCAGCAGGGATGATCTGGAAGATGAAAAACTGGTGCGGCAGATTGTATTATACGGGCTGCTTTGGTGTGATTTGCTTAGGCCTGGTGGCAACCGGCTCCCGTGGGGCAATGCTTGGGCTGATGTTCTCGGCAGGGCTTTTCGTGCTGCTTTCCGAAAAACGGCTGATTCCCCTTGGGGTGGTTCTGCTTTTGCTGATGCCGTTTATTCTGCCGGCAAGCCTCTGGGCGAGAATTGCAAGCTCTGTTACGATGAGTGACTCGTCCTCGCTGTACCGTGTATCGATTTATACGGCGGCGTTGGATATCATCCGCCATTACTGGGTGACGGGCATCGGGATTGGTGCATTTAATCAGATTTATCCGCTGTTCTCCTTTGAGGCGGCGAATGCGTATCACGCACATAACCTGTTCTTACAGGAATTTATTGAACTGGGGATTGTCGGCTTTGTTGTGCTGTTGCTGCTGCTTCTGTTCTTCTTCCAGAGACTTTACAGCGGCATGCGGACAGCACCGAAACGCTTCCGCTTCCTGCTGGGGGCAATCTTCGGCGGCTTTGCAGGACTTTTATTGCAGGGGCTGACGGATCACCTCTGGTTTGATTACCGCATTGTGCTGTTCTTCTGGTGCTTTATCGGCATCGGGATGGCAACGGTGCGCGTGGCGGAGAAGAAAGGCGAAAGAGAAACGGAGGAAACGAAATGACGGAAAAAAGAATGAAAATCCTCCATGTTCTGACGGACAGAAACATCGGCGGCGCAGGGCGTTGGCTGTTGTATTATCTGAAATATCATAACAGAGAAAAATTTGCGGTGAAGGTGGTTCTGCCGCATGACAGCCTTCTGGTGGCGGCGGTGCAGGAACTGGATGTGCCTGTGCTTGCGATGGAGGAGATGGAGGACAAATCCTTCGACAAGAAGGCACTCAAGGCACTGACGAAAATTTTCCGCGCGGAAAAGCCGGATATTGTTCACACGCATGCGAGCATGACGGCGCGCATGGCGGCAAGACGGGCAAGAGTGCCGTATATCTTCAATACGAAGCACTGCATGGAAGGCGCACCGGGCAGCTTGGCGAAGAAAATCATCCGCAGAGAAATCAATGCGGTGTTCAGTGATAAAATTATTGCGGTCAGCAAGGCAGTACGCAGAAGCATGATTGCAGGCGGCACAAAGCCACAGGAAATCGCAGTGGTTTATAACGGCATTGAGCGGATTCCCATTCCGAGCGCAGAGGAAAAGGCGGCACTGCTTTCTTCCTTTGGCGGCAAGGCAGGGGAGAAGGCAGTCGGCATGGTGGCGCGTCTGGAGGAAGTAAAGGACCATGAAACCTTCCTGCTGGGGGCGAAAAAGGTTCTGGAACAGCGGCAGGATGTGCGGTTTTATATCGTCGGGGATGGCAGTCTGCAAAAGAAGCTGGAGCAGAAGGCAACGGCACTTGGTATCCGTGAGCATGTGACGTTTACGGGCTTTTTGCAGGATGTGGAAAAAATAGAGGCGGCACTGGACGTTGCGGTGATTACATCGAAGGCGGAGGCATTGTGCCTTTCCATTCTGGAAAGCATGATTGCAGGGATTCCTGCGGTTGGAACGGACAGCGGCGGCGTGGCAGAGGT